>NZ_JBEPDB010000042.1:0-69566 GCF_040300025.1 Dactylosporangium sp. NPDC000555
CACCACCCTGCTGCCCACCCGCCCCCCCCTGGGCGGGGGTACCCGCTTCACTCCGCCCGGGGCTTGGAGCGGGGGTGGGATGCGGCGGCAGCCGCATCCCACCCCAGTGTCTGGAGCGGTATGGCTAGATCAGCGTGACGGTAAGAACCGCGGTGTAGTTGCCGACGGGGGTGTCGAACGGAACGCCGAGGTTCAGGCCGCCGCCGCAGGTGAACTTGCCGGTGCTGGCGCCCTGGTTGGCCGAGCACAGCGTGTGTGCCGTGGAGAGGCCCTTGCCCGGGGTCAGTGCCGGACCGGCGACCACCTTCGGGGTCGTCGTGGTGCTGTGTTCGAGGTTCAGCGAGCCCGGTACGACGGCCGCGGCCGGCGCCCAGGCGAGGTTGGCGGCCGGGATGGTCGCCGTACCGGTACCGCGGAAGTCGCTCACCTGGCCGGTGAGGCTCCATCCGGCGTTGTTACCCCGCGGGTCCACGACGGTGATCGACTTGAGGGCACCCGAGACGATCTGGTCCTGACCGTTGAGCTGGACCTTGCCCAGGTCGATGGGCGTGTTGTCCGACACGCTCAGGCTCAGCGCGCCGCCGGTGACCTCGGTGACGATCGTCTGCTGGCCCGGGTCGACGCTGCCCACGTTGGCAACGGCGTTGACCATGCGGCTGTTGATCGGGTCGGGGTCGATGGTGGCGACGGTCAGCGTGTAGGAGCCCGCCTTGGTGTACGTGTGGGTTCCGGTGACCGAGTAGGTTCCGTTGCCCAGCGGTACCACCACCGCCGCGCTGTGCGTGTTGTCGCCCCAGTTGATCTCGGCGGTGAGGGACGCCGCCGAACTGCCGGTGACCCGGGCGACCTCGCCACTGAACGCGGTGCCCTGGCCGGCCATGATGGAGGCGCCCTTGACGGTCGGGGCCGGCGCGGCCACGACCTTCTCCGGCGTGAAGGGCAGAGCGATGGCGCGCAGCTGGCTGCCCTGCGCGTCGCCGTTCAGCTCCCAGGTGAACATGCCGTTGAGGCCGTTGTCCTTCGCGTACTGCGCCCGGATGTTGAGCGACTGCGCGTTCTCCTGGCTGCAGAAGCGCCGTTGCGCCGGGTCCCACACGTACGGCGACAGGACATACGGGTCCCAGTTGACCAGGGCGGTGGTGCCCGGCCTGAGGGCGTTCGCCATCGTGGCCGTGCCACAGCCGGTGGCCGTCCACTTCCGGTAGAGGCCGTTGTTCAGGTCGTCGACGGTCTGGAAGCCGCGGCTGAGCGTGAACTCCGCGCCCAGCGTGAGCTTGTTGGCCGGCACGCCCTGCGCCTGGTAGAGCTTCACCGCCGCGTCGATGCTGTTGTAGGGGTCGCCGCTGGTGTCCAGGGGGTGCTTGTAGAGCGGCTGGTTGAACATGGAGATCGGCGAGTAGCCGGTGCCCATGTCGTAGGTCATGATGTTGATGGTGTCGAGCGTCCGGCCCAGGGTCGCCAGGTCGAAGCTCTTCAGCACGTCGTACGGCGCGCCGGTCACGTTGTCGCCGGAGTCCTGCCAGCGGCCGGCCGGAAGCGCGGCGGTGACGAGGAAGTCGCGGCGGCTCTTGCCCTTCGAGTCCGCGTAGGCGTTGAGCTGGGTGCGGAACTCGTCGACCAGGAGGTTCATGTTCTCCCGGTCCTCGGCGCGGTAGCCGATGTTGTTCAGGCCACCGCTGACGGGGAACTCCCAGTCGATGTCGATGCCGTCGGCGACCCCGTTGGCGATGAAGGCGTCGATGCACGAGGTGACGAGCGTCTTGCGGCCGGCGTCAGTGGCGGCCGCGTCCGAGAAGCCACGGGCGCCCCAGCCGCCGAGCGAGCGGAGCACCTTGAGGCTCGGCTGCTTCTGCCGCTGAGCCTTCACGGCGTCGATGCCGGCCTGGGAGGCGGTGGTGCACCTGCCGTTGTTGATGGTGGAGAACGCCCAGTAGAAGTGGGTCACGAGCTCCATCCGGATGGAGCTGAAGTTCGGCGTGCCCTGCAGAAGGTACCCGCCCACCATCGGGCTGGTGGGCGCCGGCACCGTCTCGCCGGCGGCCGCCGGCTCCGCGCCCGCGGAGCCGGCGGCGGCGATCGCCGTACCAGCCGCCAACAGGCCGACCAGGCCGACGCGGGCCAGCTTGCCCATCCGCCCGCCGGGTCTGCGAGTGCTGGGTGGTTTCATACTCTTCCCTCCTGCGATCCAGGGACCGCGGTACTCAATGGGGGTAGGGGAGGAAAACGAAGCGTTCTTTCCTATTCCTACGGCACGCCCATGATCACGTCAAGGGGGCAGGGAGGGCATGGACCGGGGCACCGGCTACCGGCCGGTCCGGGGCCATCCCTGATCGAGCGTCCCGGGTATCGTCGATTCCGGACATACACACGGAAGGCAGGCTGGGCTGGTGGCCGACATACCCGCCGGTACCGCGGTGCTACGGCAGTTCAACACCTCGCTGGTGCTCGCTGCGGTGCGCCAGGCACGGCGCCCGCTGCGCATCAGCGAGATAATTAGCGTCACTCGACTAACCCGGCCGACGGTCGCTCAGGCCATCGAAGAGCTCAAAACCGGTGGCCTCGTCGTCGAGTCCACGGACAGTCCGGACGGGGTCCGCCAGGGCCGGCCGGCCGCCGTCTTCGAACTGCGCACAGGGGTCGATCCCGTTCTTGGCATCGACCTCGGGCCACACGCCGTGAAGGCCCGGCTGAGCGACCTGGGCGGCAACACGCTCGCCGCATCGGCCCGGGCGGTGGCCGGGCCTCACGACGCGGTAGCGGTGCTGGCCGGGGTGCGCCGGGTCATCGACTCCTGCCTGCGCGACGCGAACCTCGACAGTGCGCAGATCGCCGACGTGGTGGTCGGTTCCCCTGGAGTCGTGGACCCGGTCGCCGGCCGGCTACGGCTCGCCCCGAGCATGCGGGGCTGGGAAACCTTCAACATCACGAGCCACCTGGAGAAAGAGTTCCGGTGCCGGGTCCACCTGGAGAATGACGCCAACCTGGCGGCGGTGGCCGCGGCGAGCCGGCTGCCCGGCCGCACGATCATCGCGATCCAGTGGGGTGCGCGGCTCGGCGCGGGAATCGTGATCAACGGAATGCTCCATCGCGGCAAGGACAACGCCGCCGGCGAGGTCGGCCTGATCAGCTTCGACGACAACCTGGCCTTCGACCGGGACGGCAGCGGTCCGCTGGAGGCCCAGATCGGCAGCACGGGAATGATCAACCTGGCCCGTCACGAGTTCTCCGGCGTACCCACCACGCGACTGCGGTCAAACCGCAAGCTCACCGCGACGGACGTGTTCAGCGCCGCGGCCGAGGGCGACGAGCGGGCCATCGCCGTGCTGGACCACACCACGCGCGTCCTCGCCCGCGCCCTCAGCCCGGTCATCCTCGCGCTCAACCCCGACATCGTCGTCATCAGCGGCGGCATCGCCCATGCCGGTGACGTCCTGCTGGAGCACCTCAGGCGGCATCTGCAGGCCCGCACGTATTGGGTGCCCGAGCTGGAGCTGTCGGAGTACGCGGAGCACACGGTGGTCATCGGCAGCGTGGAGCTGGCCAGGCAGCACACCTGGGATCGGCGCCTGGCCGCGGCCAAACAGAAGCTGGAGCTGTCGGAGTACACGGAGCGCACAGCGACCAACGGCGGCCCGGAACTCGCCTGGTAGTACACCTGGGACCGGCCGCCTGGCCGCCCGAGCAGCATAAACAGCCCGGCCCGCCCGGTCCCGGCCCGGCATCGAATTCACAGCGACCTTGACGAAACCGGCCGCGTTGGTGGCAAGCGCGGCCGGGTGCTCGTGTCCGCGACGCTGGCCAAGCGGACGAGCTGACGCCCTAGCTGTGTGGATGCAATCGAGCCCTCGCCCTGGACGGTCGTGCATGGGTGCGCTAAGTTCTCGCCCAATAGAAAGGGAGCTTTCGAATAAGAGAAAGAAGCCTCCTATGAAGACACCCCTGTCACAGCGGTTACGCGCGCTCGGCGCGGCCACACTGCTCGCCTGCGTGGTCGGCGCCGGGACCGCCGTCGTCCTTGCCGCGCCGGCCCAGGCAGCACCGACCGCGCCGGGCACGCCGATCCCCCCGCATGTGTTCGCCCCGTACTTCTACAGCAACTCCGCCGCCGACACGCTGTTCCAGGCCAGCCAGGAATCCGGCGCGAAGTACCTGACCCTGGCCTTCCTGCAGACCCGCAAGCACGGGGACTGCACCGTCTACTGGAACGGCCGCGCCGACTCGCCGATCGGGCCGACCTACGCCGCCGGCATCGCCGCCATCCGTGCCGCCGGCGGCGACGTCTACCCCTCCTTCGGCGGAGCCGCCGCCACGTCCGGGTCGCTGACCGAGCTGGCCGACAGCTGCCAGGACGTCAACGCGATCGCGGACGAGTTCAAGCGGGTCATCACCGCGTACGACTTCACCCGCATCGACCTGGACATCGAAGAGGAGTCGCTGGCCAACCCCGTCAACTGGCCAGCCATCGACCGGCGCAACAAGGCCATCAAGATCGTTCAGGACTGGGCGAGAGACACCGGCCGTACGGTCGAGTTCGTCTATACCCAGCCGACCTTCACCGACGGCCTGAACAACGGCAGCATGTTCCTGCTGCAAAATGCGGTCAACAACGGCACCCGCATCGATGGCATCCACCTCATGACCTTCAACTTCTACGACGACATCTCCGAAGCGTGCAAGGCGAAGACCGGACCCCCGCATGACATGGCCGCGGCGACGTTCAAGGCCGCCAACGCGACCTACAACATCCTCCACGGGTTGTACCCGCAGAAGACCCCGGCCCAGTTGTGGGGCATGATCGGCATCATCACGATGCCTGGTCCGTCGGACTTCGGCGAGTGCGAGACGTTCACCACCGAGGACGCCGTGAAGGTGCTCAACTGGGCCATCCAGAAGAACATCCATGGCCTCTCGTTCTGGTCGCTGCAACGGGATCAGCGCGCTACCAGCCGGACGTACAACTGGAAGCCGTACCAGTTCACGCGGACCTTCGCGCCGTTCACGCATGGCGACAACTCGGCCCAGACGGCCATCACGGCCACGGTGACGGGTGGTCCGCTCAGCCTCTCCACCGGCGACATGTCACCGGTCGCGCTGCCGGCCGTCGCACTCAACGGCCAGGACCAGGTGGTGACAGGGCCCCTCGGCCACGTCACGGTGGTCGACGCACGGGGTACCAACGTCGGCTGGAGCCTGACCGGCCAGGTCAGCGACTTCCGGTCACCGGGGAACCAGACCATCGCCGCGGCGAACCTCGGCTGGGCACCGACCGCCAAGCTGGTGCCGGGCGGCATGAACCTGGTCCGCACCATCAGCGACTCGGTGGTCACGGCCGGGACGGCGAAGGCACCCGGCTCGGGCCTGTCCACGCCGCAGCCACTGTGCTCGTCCGCAGCCGGCGCGAGCACCGGGACGTTTGACTGCGGGGCCACCCTGAACCTGGGCGTGCCCTACAACGCGGCGCTGGGCACCTACACCGGCGTGTTGACTCTGACACTCGTCTGACCGACGATCCCAACACCGGGCGTCAGGGTGGTTCTCACCACCCTGACGCCCGGTCCCGTGCACAAAACAGGAGCGACCGTGACCGAGCTTGCCCGTCCCCGCATCCGATCCGGCCGTGCGATGGTCGCGGCCGGCCTCCTCGTGGCCCTGTCCAACGTATGGCCCGCCATACCGGCCGCGGCCGCACCCGCTGAGGACGCCATTCAGTGGGCCGTCGGCCCCGCGCCCTCCGTCAGCGGCGATGCCCGCGCCACCATCGACTACACCCTCCCGCCGGAGACCGAGATCACCGACCGGGTCGCCATCAGCAACCTCGGCAACGAGGCGCTGACCCTCGCCGTCTACGCCACCGACGCGTTCACCACGCCGGAGGGCAGCTTCACGTTGCTGACGGCCGACCAGCGACCCGTCGACCTGGGCAGCTGGATCAGCTTCGAAACGCCCACCGTCACCATCGCCCCGGGCACCACGGTCCAGATCCCGTTCCGTATGACGCTGCCCAAGGACGCCACACCCGGAGATCACGCGGCCGGCATCGTCGCCAGCCGTCAGGTCGCCGGCTCGGCCGACGGCAACACCCGCCTTGCGGTCGACCAGCGTGTGGGCACGCGCGTCTACGTGCGCGTCAACGGCGCGCTGAACCCCGACCTGTCCATCACCGAGCTGTCGGTCGACTACGGCGCGGCCATGTACCCGTTCCGCAACCGGGACGCCACCGTCAAATACACGGTGCGCAACGGCGGTAACATCCGGCTCGGCGGCACCGGGGCCATCTCGCTGCTCGCACCGTTCGGGGCCCGCATGGCGAAGTCCCAGCCGTTGTCGATACCGCCGCTGCTGCCCAACGAATCCTTCACGGGCACCATCACGATCGGCGGCGCGTTCCCGGCCGGCCGGGTAACGGCCCGGATGGACCTCGACGGTCTGAACCCGCCCGGCGTGGTACCGCTGGACACCCCGCACCAGCGCCAGAGCACCACGACTTGGGCGGTACCGTGGCTGCTCGTCGCCGTCCTCGTCGTCATCCTGCTGGCCTGGCCCGGTCGCCGCATGCTGCGCACCGGCTACTCGCGCGTCCTTCGCCGCAACCGCTGACCGGACAGCGTGCCGTGTTCAGGGTCCATGCCCTGCGCGGCCCTCCCGTCGCGGTTCGCCACGCTGCCTGACAGCGCACGGCGGCCGGGCTTCCCCGCCGGCCGCCGTGCGCGACCGCCGTGATGACGACCCGATCAGGCGGGCAGCGGCCAGATCGAGACGTGGTCGAGCCGGCAGGTCAGCAGCGTCGCCGTGGTGATGCACTGGGGCGGGGTGGACCAGTGCCCCGTCCGGCCGAGCACCGTCACCCCGCCGGTCACGACGTCGAGCCGCGCGATCAACGTACCGCCGGCGGCATTGTGGCTCGCGACCAGCACGCCGGGCCAGGCCAGGCCGCCGAATACGTCCCAGCCGTCGATCCGCCGGACAATCCGGCCGGTTGCCGCGTCGAGGACGACCCCGCCCTGCGACGGCGCCGTGACGTCCTGCGTGGACCGCGTGGCCAGCAGATATTGGTTGTCGAGCCGGCCGAGGCCCGTCCATCGTCCGTCCAGGCGCCACAGCTCGCGGCCGGTCCCGGCGTCCAGCACGACAGTGGTACCCCCGATCCCACTGCACAACGCCCGCCCGCACCACCACAGGAGCACACCGTCCGGCTCGTCCGTGCGCTGCCACAGCCGCCGGCCGGTGGCCAGGTCGAACACGGCACTGCTCAGCATGGTGCCCCGGCCGGATCGGTAGGCGAGCAGCCGGTCGCCGGAGATCTGGAAACCGTGGACCTGGCCGGGACGGTCCAGCTGGACCGTCCGCACGATCTCGGCCGTCTCGGCGCTGCGCACCCGCAGCGTGCCGTCGGGGTCGAGTTCGGCGATCTCGACGCGAGCGCGCGCGTCGCCGGACTCCACCTGCTCGATGTACACGAACTCGCGCGTGCTGCCCGGCGGCGTTTCGAGCGACCAGCGCACGTCGCCGGTGCGGATGTCGATGCCGGCCAGATACGGAGTGGGGCGCTGCTGTTCCTGTCCCGGGTCGGCGCCCGGCGGGTACGCGTCGGCGACCACGACACCGAGCGCACCGGCAGAGCCGTAGAACGACGGCACGTAGCCGGTCTGCCGCCACACCTGCGCACCTGTGACGGCATCGAGCCCCACCACCGTCGACGCCGACCTGTTCTCCGGCTCCTCGACGGCCAGCACCACCCGCGCACCGTCCACCGCGGCGAGGTGCGCACCGGCCGCGACCGGGACGGCCCACCGCCGGGCGCCGTCCCGCACCCGGTACGACTCCACGAAGGCCCGCGCCAGGTCGGGCTGCCGCAGCAGGTACACGGAGCGCCCGTCGCTGCGGAAGGCAATGACCCCGTCACCGCGCAGCACCACCGACGGGGTCAACGGCGTGATCGGGCGGGCGCCGGTGACCAGCGCGAGCACCCCCACGAGCAGCAACCCGAACGGCCACCAGCGCTCCCCCGGCCGGCGCCGGGCCACCCCGCCGAGCGGTTCGCGGCCGGCGCTCGCATCGAGGTCGATCACGACGATCGGCGGCGCGCCGCGTTGGTGCCCCATCCGCTCAGCATCCCACGGACCGTACACGTTGTCTGTCCCGGCCCGCACCCGGCGGCGCTGCCCCACGACGGTTCCACAGTGGACGTTGTCTTGCCGAGCGGCGTAGCGGTCCCAACCGCGGTGACCGGCCCGGCCACCGCCGACTGCCGGGGCGCCCGGCGAAAACAGAGATATGTTATACATCATTTACTTGGTAGGATCATCCCCGAGCACGCTTCGCTGAACCACCGCGGATGACCCGCGGCGGTTCCGTACGGCTAGAAAGAAGGCGCAGTGAGCGAGACCCGACGAGTTGCGATCATCACCGGAGCCGCGCGTGGGATCGGGGCCGCCACGGCCCAGCGGCTTGCGCAGGACGGCCACCCCGTCGCCGTTCTGGATGTTGACGAGGCTGCGGTCAACGCCACAGCCGAAGCCGTCATCGCTCAGGGCGGGCAGGCGTTGGCCGTGACCGCCGATGTCTCTGACGCCGCCGCCGTCGAGGCCGCTGTCGAGCGGGTCGTCGACAAGCTCGGTGCGCCATCAATCCTTGTCAACAACGCCGGCATTACGCGCGACAACCTGCTGTTCAAGATGAGCGAAGACGATTGGGATGCGGTTCTGACCGTCCACCTGCGAGGCTCGTTCTTGATGACCCGTGCCGCGCAACGGCACATGGTGGACGCCGGCTGGGGCCGCATCGTCAACCTGTCTTCGACTTCAGCCCTGGGCAACAGGGGCCAAGCGAATTACTCCGCTGCGAAGGCCGGCATGCAGGGCTTCACGAAATCTCTCGCCCTCGAGCTGGGTCGATTTGGCATTACCGCCAACTGCATCGCGCCTGGCTTCATCTCCAGCGAGATGACGAAGGCGACGGCAAAACGACTCGGGGTGCCGTGGGAGAAGTACGAACAGGATCGAGTGTCCGCGATCCCGGTACTGCGCGCCGGTCAGACCGAGGACATCGCCCATGCCGTGTCCTTCTTTGTCGACGAGCGATCGGGGTTCATATCCGGACAGGTGCTCTACGTCGCCGGCGGGCCGCGTGGCTGACTTTGTGCGCGGCCGGTCGCTGATCCTCGGATCATCGCGGGCGTGACGGCGGTCGTGATCGCCGGCGTGGCGACGGTGTCCGTGTGGCGCGTGCGGGCCGCCCGACAGCCGCGCCCCGGCGACACCGTCTCGTTGCGCGACGGGCGCGTCACATTTCGGATGCCCCAGGGATGGCGGCGCGTGACCTGTCCCGACGGTACTTCCGGCTGCGTGTTCCTACGTACGCCGCGCGGGGCCGACGACGCCATCGCCGTCTTCGTTGTGACGCCGAGGCCGTATGCCTTCGGGGCTGACGTCGCGGCAGTCGACGTCGTGTTCGCCAACGATCCCGCCACCTCGCCGGGCGGTCGGTCCTTCATTGTCGACGGCGCGCCGTTCGCCCGGGTACGCGTCGATGCGGTGACGACCCCGCCCGCACAGCCCGCCACGACCGTGGTGACGGGACATCTGCACAACGGCGACACGGTCTCCATAACGTGCACCGAGACGGCCGAGCCCAACCTCGTCCGCGCCGGGTGCGAGCTGGTCATCGGCTCGCTACACATTCAACAATGACGGTACCGGCGCAGTTCTGGATGGCTTACCAGACTGCATGCAGCGTCGACCGGTGCCGGCTCACGCTCGCCGTCGATACTGGATCGGAGCTGGACTAAACGATCGCGGTCGCTGAGGTCCTCGACCGCATCCCGCCCGGCGCTCGCGGTGCGACGGAGGAACCCGGCGAGGGAACTCCGGATCCGCTGGACCCATACGCTCACCGGCGAGCAAGGTTCGCCGTACGCCGCCAAGTCTTCCGCAACCTGCTGCCACCACTCGCAGCTGTACACGTGGGAACTGGTCCGCCACGTGTCGCGCCTGCTGGCCACCGAACGCCGCACTCGCCGCACCCGCCGCGGAACTCTGGCGCTGACCCGCTGCTACCAAGCGCTGCCGGTGCTGGTGTGGTTCCGCAAAACGAGGATGAGCCGAGTGCGGCGTCTCCCGGGCCGCCCAGGCCCCTGACCTGCACGAAGCGCTGACCGCCTCGCCGAGACGACGACCAGCGTCAAACCCGACGCGCCACCAAGGCATCCGCGCGACTGGAGCTGCGCCCAGCCGCACCTACCCACCCGGGCTGACACTGGCAACGAGGGCGCCGGACACAGCACGAATCCTTGCTGAGATCACGTCACTGCATCGGGTTGAGCCAGACGGCGATGATCTGACAGGCGTTCGGGCTCAAGCCGCACTGCGACAAACGGCGCCACCCTGCCTGCGGGCCAGAGCGGCTCAGCCGGCGTGGCCGGCTGAGCCACCAAGGGTGACCGTTGGGGATCCCCGGGAGCCTCAGCCGCCCGGACGTGTGGCTCGCCCCGCTCCCGCTAGAAGCGACGCGGGGATGTCTACGGCCATCCGCCGGACGTCCTTCTCCGAAAAGCCAAGCTCGACGAGCCGGTCGGCCGCGAGTTGGAGGCCGAGGACCGGCGGCGGGTTATGAAACTGGCCGAGGTCGGACGCGAGCACGCATTTCTCGGGCCCCGCCAGCGAGATGATTTCCGCGATCCGCTCCGGCGAGCCCACCGGGTCGTCGCCCAGGAGCGTGTGAGCGCATACCTCGATCAGGCCGCCGAGCCCGGTGAACTCGGTGACGAACGCGTCCGTCATGTCCCGCCCCGGCCCGGCCTTGGACTCGAGGACGTGCGTCGCCAGGACCGGTCCCCTTCCCCGCATCGCCGCTGCGACGGCGATGTGCTCGCGGAGCGAGATGTGGCCGGTTGCGACAACGGCACCGTGCGCCACGCAGAGATCGAGGATCTCGCGCGCCGGCCCGACCAGCACGTCGTGGTCGTCGCAGACCGCGATGCCGGGCTCGGGCACGCCGAGCCGCCGGCCGATCGTCGGCCAGTCGACAGTGCCACTGGTCGTGGGCAGCCAGACGATCCCCGCCCCCAGTTCGAGCGCGGCCCGCACCGCGTGCGGGTTGAGCCCCCCGTTGGGGACGTCGCACGTGACAGCACCGACGACGCGGATGTCGAAGAGCTCGTCCAACGCCGCGGCCAGGCCGGTGGTGGGCTGGTCGTGGCTCTTCAGGACAATGCCGGCATGACCGGCGGCCTGCGCCTGCCGGACCGCCTCGACCGCCGTCACGCTGCGCTTGACCTGGCGGTCCGGGCCGAAGTGTACGTGGAGATCGACGGCACCGTTGAGATCGACGCTCACCCGTCCTCCCATCCCGCCCCGTCCGTCCTCATGACTTCGCGATGGGCCGGAAGAGCCGGTCGCGTCCACCGATGATCACGTCGTTCTCGCCTCGGGCGCCCATCACGAAGTTCGCCGCCGAGATGGTGCCCAGCTCCCAGGGCCCGAGCTCGGCGGAGCCGTGCCAGTCGTGGACCACCAGGCGGTAGGCGACCTTCCAGTCTCCGTCGCGGCGCTCGAACCGGTCGAGGTAGCGCGACGACGAGAACTGTGTGGACGACGAGCCCTTGACCTGCTGAATGGAGAACACCCCGGCCTCGGAGACCGCGACGTCGCCGTCGAGCTCGATGAGATGGTTCATCACGCGGTGGATGGCGAACTCCGTCTCGGCCTGGCGCTCTCGGACGTAATGCTCCGCGAACTCGTACGCGAGCATCGCGTTGTCGCCGTGATCGTCCACCGCCTCCGGGTAGAAGGCCGACCGGATGAGGTCAACGTCGCACCTGTCGATCCCGCGGCAGTAGCGGAAGAGCGCCTC
Organism: Dactylosporangium sp. NPDC000555; assembly: GCF_040300025.1. Lineage (NCBI taxonomy): Bacteria > Bacillati > Actinomycetota > Actinomycetes > Micromonosporales > Micromonosporaceae > Dactylosporangium > Dactylosporangium sp. NPDC000555. Next base: position 11,851 of record NZ_JBEPDB010000042.1, read on the forward strand.
CGCGATCTGCTGCTTGTCGACCAACTGCCGAACAACGTCATCGTTCACTGCGCGCCTCCGTCCAACCCCGGCCGTCGCTACCCCTGCGACCGGGGAAGAATGACGTCCTCGTACTTCACCTTGCTGTAGTCCTTGCCGACGCCCGCCGCGATCGTCTTGTCGAAGCCGCTGCGCGTGCACTTCACGCCGTCGCCGCCCTTAGCGTTGACGACCGTCGTCCACGCCGAGTCGAATACCTTCTGGTCGAGTTTGGGGAACCAGTCGGTCCGGACCTTCTCCCTTACGGCGTCGGTGTTCGCCTGCTTCAGCTTGCGGGCCTCGGCGAGCGAGTCGACGAGCGCGTTGACCGCATCCATGTGCTTCTCGACCCAGTCCTTACGCGCGAAGATCGTCCCTGAGAACGCCCCGTCGAAGAGGTCCAGGAAGTCGCCGTTGGGCACGGAGATGTACACCGACGCCTCGCCGTCTGCGACGTTCTGCTCCAGCACGCCCGGGCTGTACGCGGCGCCATCGAAGCGCTTCGTCTTGATGCCACCGACGATCGCGGACGTGTCACCGAGCCCGACGACCTGGACGTCCTTGTCCGGATCCATGCCGCTGGCCTTGACGATCTGCCGCACCATGTCGTTGTTCTGCGAACCGGCCGCGGACGTGGCGATCGACAGGCCCTTGAGGGCCTTCGCCCGGTCGGCGAGCGGGGCGGTCGGCGGGACGCCGATCCGCGCGATGATGTCGTTGCGCAGGTAGATCTGCATGTAGCGCTGATCCGTGCACGCGAGTATCTCCAGCGGTGCGCCGGCCTGAATCGCGTCGAGGGTCGCCGCGCTCGCGGACGACACGTCGGCCGCACCGGACATCACCGCGGCGATGTTGTTGGTGTCAGACGCACCGGAGGCATTGAACTGCAGGTTCAGGCCGTGCTTGGCCGCGATCCCCATCGAGGCCATGGTCAGCGATGTCGACGTTCCGAGCGAGGCGCCCGGGTTCAGTTGGCGAACGAGCATGCCGCCCGGCGGGGGCGCCCCGTTCGCGGGAGCGGCACCGCCGGAACCGGCGGGGCTGCCGCACGCGGCGAGCACCAGTGCGGCCACGGCCATCGTTGGCGCCCAGGCGGCATGTCCGGTCTTGGGGGGTCGGCGCATCGTCATCCTCCTTGATGAAAATGCAGATGGGGGTGTCCAGCCGTGTGGCTCGGCGCGCGGGAGCGCCGCCGAAGTTATGGGACAACACTGCTGAGCAGGCGCTCAGCGCTCGCCGCTGGCCTTCCAGATCAAGGCGCGCCGGGTCAGCCTCCCGACCACCCGGTCCAGGGCCACACCGATGATGGCCAGGGTCGCCAGCGCCGCGAACGTACCCGCCGCGTTGAACTGGCCGGCGTTGATCGATACCAGGTAGCCAAGGCCGCGGTTGGAGGCGAGGATCTCCGCGACGACCACGCCGATCAGCGCCTGGGGGATCGAGATCTTCAGGCCGGCCACGACCCAGACGAGCGCGGAGGGCAGCCGGACCTTGAGGGCGATGTCCCGCCGGCTGCCGCCCAGGATCTTGATTGCGTCGACGAGCTCCCGGTTCACCTCTCGCACACCGAAGTAGGTGTTGTAGAACATGAGGAAGAAGACGACGAGCGCGGCGATCACGACCTGCAACTCTCGCCCGATGCCGAACCAGAGCACCAGCAGCGGCACCAGGGCGAGCTTGGGCAGGCTGTAGACCGAGGTGATGAACGGCTCGGTGATCTCGGCGAGTCGTGGCGACCCGCCGAGCAAGTAGCCGAGGACGACGGCGATGACGCCGCCTACCGCGAAGCCAAGCAGTGCCGAGTAGAACGTGCTCGACGCGTTGTACCAGAGCGTCCCATCGATCAACCAGCCCCACCAGGTCTGCCAGACGGCGGTTGGGGTGCTGATGAAGAAGCTGTCGATGACTCGCCCTGACAGGGCCTGCCATAGGGTGATCAGGAGTACGACAAGGAAGATCTGGATCCCGAGGTTCTGCGAGCGCCGCCGGTTGCGGCGGCGGGCGGTCCGTCCAGACGGAGCTGCCGGCACCGTGTCGGGCGCGGACGTCGCCCTCGCGTCGACTGTCTCGGTCATGTCAGTGCCCCTCCCGGTCTTCGGTCCGGCGAACCGCGGCCAAAGCCGAGTGGACCTCACGCTCGAGCGCGACGAAGGCGGGCTCGAATCGGAGAGTCTCCAAGTCCCGACCCTGGCCGAAGGCGACGTCGAGAACGCTGACAGGCCGGGCCGGCGACCCGCCGATGACGACTATGCGGTCCGAGAGCAAGACCGCTTCGTGGATGTCGTGCGTCACGAAGATCACGGCCTGGCCGATGCTCTCCACAGTGCGCCGCAACATCGTGTGCATCGTGCTACGCAGTTGGGCGTCGAGCGCGGCGAACGGCTCGTCCATCAGCAACATCTTCGGTTGGTAGATCATGCTACGTGCGAGCAGCGCACGACGCTTCATGCCGCCGGACAACTGCGCCGGGTACTTGTCGCGGGCCTCTGTGAGCTCCATCAGCGCGAGAGCCTCACCGACCCTGCGGACGCGCTCGGCCTTTGGGACGTTGCGGAGCTTCAATGGGAGGGCGACGTTGTCGTGCACGGTCCGCCACGGCAGGAGCGTGTCTCCCTGCGTCATGTAGCCGACCGATGTGTTGGTCTGGTTCACGTTCTTGCCGTCGAACTCGACGGTGCCGCGGCGAGCCCGAAGCAGTCCCGCGATCACGTTGAGGATCGTCGACTTGCCGCAGCCAGACGGCCCGATCAGGGTTACGAACTCGCCCTGCCGGACCGCGAGGTCCACGTCGCTCAGCACGACGTCCTCCGCGCCGTAACCGATCTCGACGCCAGTGAGCCGGGTCAGGGGGGCCTGCGCGGTCTCCGTTGTCATGGCTGACATATCTCTACCTATTCGTGAGTGTCCCGATGCCGGCCCGGTCGGGTCGCCTGATCCGGGCTGAAGAACCAGCCCGCCACCGACCGCAGGTTCGAGCGGTCCGGCGCAGCTTCGCCAGCTCATTCCAGACGCTCGTGGCGCCGAGGCGGACAAGGGCGCCAGGGTGGGTCCACGCAGGAGCGCGGGCGTAACCGCGTCCGGCCGCCAGTACTCGCGACCGAGGTCATCGCGCTATCACGTCGGCGCGTTCGGACATCGTCCTACCCGAGCCCAGTGGAATGAACGGGCAGACAACTTTCCCGTTCCAACAGTGCAGTACGGCCATTGGTCTGGGCCTCACTCCGTTGTTCTCGGCGGCGGGGGTGAGACATGTCTCGTTCAGTGATGGCGATACTATATGCAGCTTTTCCGGCTCGTCAAGACTCTCGCCTGATCAGCGGGGACCACGTCTTCACCTCCACGCTGCCCGAGAAAGAGATCACCCAACTGCTCGCCGACTACGAGCGGCGGGGCGAACCGCTGCCGCTGGCGGCCGAGCACACCATCCACGACCGGGCCGCCACCGGGTGGTCACCGGAGGACCCGTCGAGCCGGCTCTCTCTCGGGCTGCTGGCCCACCAGGCCGGGTTCACCCAGTTCTGGCGGCAGTGGATCCCGCACCTGCGGGCCAGGATCGGGGCGACCCTGGCCGTCGTCGGCCGCGCTGACGGGGACGGCTCTCTGTCCTGGACGCTGCCACTGGACCGCCTGGAAGCCGTCGCGGTGGTCGGCATCGTCCGCACCGCCGCGATCATCCCTGCCGGCCGCGGTGTCCGGAATGCGATCGTCCGAGCTGATGGAACTGGAGGTCGGCAGTTGTCGCCCAACTGAGCACTACGGTCCCGGGTCGGTCCGCTACCGGCTGGCCAGCAAATTCATCAAAGGCCAACAGTTGGGCGGCCTCGCCGACGAATGGGTCGTCATCGAACCCGCCTACCGCGCCGCTCATCTCCGAGAACGGGGTGCCGCTGCTGGGCAGGTTCGCCTTTGATGTCCGCTACACCTGGTTCCGCAACTGGGTCAACGGCTCGGCCTGACTCCCGTCCCCGAAGCCCCAGTCAGTCTCCGGACTCTCCGTCGCACGCTGGCGATCGAACTGGCCTACCGCCCCGGGGGCTTGCTCGCGGCAAAACTGCACCTCAAGCACATCGCGACGGCCGAGCACGCCACACAGACCAAGACCTTCCTGGGCAGCCTCGGCCCCACACGCAAGACCGAACGAGCCCGCCTGCAAGCCGACCACCACCGCACCCTGGCCGTCCTGGACGCCATCGACACCGCCGCCCATGGCGGCGCAGGACGTGCCTGCGATCTGCGTCGACCGACCATCATGTTCGCCGTGATCACGGAGTAAAAATGCACAAAAAGCAGCACGTTCGCTCCGTGATCAAAGAGAACTCCGTGCACTGCGGGCGCCAGACGCATGACCACGGAGACTTTGCTTGGCGGACCACCGCTGCCAGCCAATTGATGGTCGCTCTTCATCGAGTGATGTGCCGATGGGCACAAGCGATCTCAAAAGAAGAGGGCTGGCCACGGCAAGGTCGTCGTGATCACCGGCGCCGGAGGCCGGCTGGACCGGGATGGGGGAACGGGCGCGCCGCCATCTACGCCCGGGGAGCGCGGCCGGTCGTCGGAGCGAGGCGGTGCGGGCCTGGGCAGCCGGCGTCCATTGGGATTTGCCGGGACGGGCGCGACCTAGTGTCGGCGGTGAGCACCGGCCCCCTGGGCTGCTCGCCACCGAGCGTGCCGCCCACCCGCCTCAGACGCGTTCGAAGAGGGCGGCGAGGCCCTGCCCGCCGCCGATGCACATCGTTTCCAACCCGTAGCGGGCGCCCCGGCGGTCCATCTCACGGGTCAGCGTGGCGAGGATCCGCCCGCCCGTGGCGCCGACGGGGTGGCCGAGCGAGATCCCGGACCCGTTGACGTTGAGCCGGTCGAAGTCGCTCGAGGCGAACCCCCACTCCCGTGTACAGGCGAGCACCTGAGCGGCGAACGCCTCGTTCAGCTCGATCAGGTCGACGTCCTTGAGCGCGACTCCGGCCACGTCAAGAGCCTTCGCCACAGCCGGCACCGGACCAATGCCCATCGTTTTCGGCGGCACCCCGCCCACGCCCCAGGAGACCAGTCTCGCGAGCGGGCGCAGCCCCAGCTCCTCGGCCTTCCGCCGGCTGGTGACCACACAGATCGCCGCCCCGTCGTTCTGACCCGAGGCATTGCCCGCGGTGACGGTGGCGTCGGCGTCCTGCTTGCCCATGATCGGCCGCAGGGTGGCCAGCTTCTCGACCGTGGAATCGGCCCGGATGTGCTCGTCGGCGTCCACTACCGTGTCGCCCTTGCGGCCCGTCACCGTGACCGGGACGATCTCGTCCACGAACCGGCCCGCGGCCTGCGCCGCCGCCGCGCGCTGGTGCGATCGGACCGCGAACTCGTCCTGCTCCTCGCGCGGAATCGCGTACTCGGCGCGCAGGTTCTCCGCCGTCTCGATCATCCCGCCCGGCACCGGGAAGTTGGCTCCACCCGCGGTGACCCGGCCCCGAGCCAGTGCATCATGCATCATCACACCGGGGCCCGCCTTCGCGCCCCAACGCATCGCGGTGGAGTAGAAGGGCGCATTCGACATCGACTCAGCGCCGCCGGCCAGGACCACCTCCGAGGCGCCGGTCTGGACCTGCATCGCCGCGTACAGCACCGCCTGCAGTCCCGAGCCGCAACGACGGTCGATCTGCAGGCCCGACACGGTGACCGGCAGCCCGGCATCGAGCGCGGCGACCCGCCCGATCGCGGGGGCGTCCATCGACGGGTAACAGTTGCCCAGCAGCACGTCGTCCACCGACTCCGGCGCCAGCCCGGTGCGATCGAGCAGTGCGCGGATCACCGTCGCCGCCAACGTATGCGCCGGCACATCCCGGAGGGAACCGCCGAAGCCTCCGACCGGGGTCCGCAATGGCTCACAGATCACCACGTCACGCATGAGTCTCCCTTTGAGTCAATCGCCGGGCCGCCGGGTGGCAGCCCGATGTGGGGCCGGACGACGATCCGCGCCCCGTGTTGGCCGTCGCGACGTCGGCGATCCGCTGCCGCCGGGCGATGTCGATCAGGTCGTCGATCGCCCGCCGAAGATCAGGACCGCCGGAGGACGGCGAACGCACCTCCCCCCGTCGGGGGCCCGGGGTTGGTGACGAACGCCGTCCGGGCGTCGCGCACGGCGCGGCAGACCCCATCTGTGTGAGAGTGCTCGCCGTCGGCCCAGTTCGGGCACCGGTCGGGGACCTCGTTACGCAGCTGGCGCACGCCCTCGATCACCCGGTACAACGACGGCTTGCCATTGTGGCTGTATGACTGTAGGCCACCGTCGGTGCAGGTGGGATAACGGCCGTTCAGCTCCATCACGCCCGACTCGACGAAGTCCGCCGCCTCGCCGGGCTTGCAGAAGCCGTACATCTCGAACTCCATCAGCACGCCGATGGCGAAGTGATCGTAGAGCTGCACAACATCGATGTCCTGGTGGGTGATGCCGGCCCGGCGCATGGCTTCGGTGACGAACGCGCCCTCGTTCGGCACGGCGTCGAGCACCGGCGCCTCGAAGTACGACGGGTAGGGACGCTGGTTCGCGCCGGCCAGCACCGAGATCGGCGCCTTCGGGGTGTCGGCCGCACGATCGGTCCGCGTCATGATCAGCGCGTGCCCGCCGTCGTTCACCGCGGAGCACATCAGCAGGGTCAGCGGGCTCGCGATCGGACGCGACGCGAGCACGTCCGCGGCCGTGAACGGGCCGCGGCCCTCGTAGATCGCGCCCGGGTGGATGCTGCCGTAGTTGCGGATCGTGGCCGAGGCACGGCCCATCGCGTGGAGCGCCTTGTCACCGTACTCATGGATGTAGCGCTGGGCGGCGAGGCCGTACTGCACCGATGTGAACGATCCCGACCAAGCGGTGAACTCGTGCTCGGGCCGGGTCCAGACGGCCGTGGCCCCGGCGTCGGGCACCCGGCAGTTGCCGACGACGACCGCCGCCGTGTCGATGAGCCCTGCCGTGATCGCGGCGGCGGCGTCGAGGACGGCCGGGATGCCGAACATCGAGCCGCCCCACCTCAGCGGCCGGCCGATCTGCTTCGCCCAGAACGCCTCGGGGAATGGGGGCGAGCCGGCGGGCCAGCCCGAGGTGGACGCGTAGACGCAGTCGACCTCGCCGATCGTCATTCCGGCATCGTCAAGCGCGCCGAGGAGCGATTCGAGGGCGAGCGAGAAGCCGGTACGCGGATGAAGGCTGCGCCCGACGGCGGTGGTGTGCACCCCCACGATCCGCGCGCCATCGAGGAAAACACTCATGCCGTAGTCCCCTGCTCGGCTCGGGTGAACAGCGGCAGCGCCAGGTCGCCGTGCCGCTCGAAGGACACCTGCACGGGCATGCCGATCGTGACGGACTCGGGGTCGACGTCGACCAGGCGGCTCAGCATGCGGGGACCCTCCTCGAGCTCGATGATCACCACTACGTAGGGCACCCCGAACGCGGGGGTCTGCGGGCGCCGGACGATCGAGTAGGAGTACACGGTGCCGCGACCACTGACCGGCTCCCAGACGAGGTCCTCGCTCAAACATTCGATGCACGCCTGCTGGGGGGTCCACTGGTAGCTGGCGTCGTTCGGGCACCGCTGCAGCACGAGGGTGCCCCCGGCGGCGGCGGTCCAGAAGGGCTGGGTCCGGGGTGAGGGCACCGGCAGGGGGATCTCACCGACTGGGTCGGCGGCGGTCGTCGTGCTCATGGCGCTCTACTCACCGTCCCGGCTCGGGCAGCGCGACGGTCGCGGACGCCGGCATGATCGTCTTCGCCTCGTCTCCGTCCATCTTCTGACCGGCGAGCTCGATGTCCACGAGGTGCTGCCCGTCCTTCTCGCGGGTGCGGACCACCCGGCCCGTGAAGCGGAGCTGATCCGGCAGCAGCGCGGCGCCACGGTTCTGGGTCGAGAACTCGAGCAGCCGGCCGCCCCCGCCGATCCAGTCGGTGACGGTCCGGACGAGCAGGGCCGCCTGCAGCGGGCCGTGCACGACGAGATCCCCGTAACCCTCGACCTCGGTGGCCCAGGTGCGGTCGTAGTGGATGCGGTGGCCGTTGAAGGTCGCGGCGCTGAAAAAGAACATCTGCACCGGGTCCACGGCGAGCCTGCTCGCTGGCAGCTCCATGCCGGGTTCGACGTCCTCGAACCAGCGTTCGATGGTCATGTGACTCCTCGGAGGTCGGTGGCCGGGTCAGCCCGCGGGCCGGGCGATCAGCCGGGACGTGGACTCGGCGATCAGCTCGCCGTCCTGCCTGCGATACGTGTTCCGCGAGGTCAGCAGGACGAACGAGCCCGAGCGGCCCCGCTTCTCCTCGATCCCGGCGAGGGTGCGCGTGTGCTCGACGACATCGCCGTCGTAGACCGGGAGGTGGAAGCGCCAGTCGACACCGCCCGCCATGATCCGGGGGCAGTCCGGCAGCGGGATGCCGGCAGCGTCGCCCGTCGCGGCGCCACCGTCCTTGCGCAGCTCGTCGAGCCGATAGGCGCCCATGACCAGGTACTGCAGGAACAGCGACGGGAGGATCGCGCCGCGGTAGCCGTACCGGCGCGCGTACGCGTCGTCGTGGTAGAGCGGGTTGGCGTCGCGCACGGCGGCGGCGTACCGCTGGCCCTCGCGGAGCACCGCGACCCCGGAGGTACGCATGATCTCCTGGCCGACCAGTGCCAGCGTTTCGTCGGGGACGAGGGACACGGGTCCTCCTCTCGCAAGTGGCGGCAGCGCGTCAGACGCGCTGCCGGTCGGTGACGACGCCGGCCTCGACCAGGGCGTCGTACTGCTCGTCGCTGTAGCCGAGCAGCGTCTTGTAGACGTACTCGTTGTCCTCGCCGAAACCCGGGACGGGACGGCCGTAGCGCAGCTCGAACCCGCCTTCGACCCGCCACGGGTGGCCCGGGTAGCGGTGGGTGCCGACGTTGGGGTGGCTGCGGACCTTGAACCAGTCGCGGGCCTCGAGTTGCGGGTCCTGCAGCACCCGCTGCTCGGTCATCACCTCACCGGCCGGGATGCAGAGGCCCTGGAGCGCCTCGACGATGTCATCCGTGCAGCGGGGTGCGGTCCAGGCGCCGATCATCTCGCGCAGGGCGTCGGCATTCGAGCGCCAACGCCCCTCCGCGACCAGCTCGGTGAAGTCGGTGCCCAGCAGCGACCCCAGCGCGGCCCACTCCCGGTCCGAGCGCACCGTGATGGCGACCCATCGGTCGTCCTCCTTCGCGGGGAAGACGTCCTGGAAGAAGTGCACGTCGCCGTTGCCGAGCGTGTCGGGCACCCGGGCGTTCACCTGCCAGTCGATCAGGTACTCGCCGATCTCCTGCATCTCGTGCTCGGCCTGAGCGAACTCGATCAGGCCGCCGAGACCGGTCTGCTCGCGATCGAGCAGCGCGCACATGACCGCGAAGGCGACACCCGCGGGCGATCCCTCGTCCATGTGGTTGTTGTCGCCGGCCGAGTCGCTGCCCTCGCCCGGATAGCCGTCCATCGCCGCGATCCCGACAAGAGCGTTGAAGTTCGGCCCGTAGCCGCGGAAACCGGACTGCGGGCCGCTCAGCCCGAACGCGGCCATCCGCACCACGATCAGCCGCGGGTTGAGCTCGAGCAGTTCCTCGTGGCCCAGGCCGAGCTTTTCCAGGGTACCGGCGGCGTTGTTCTCGACGAAGACGTCGCTCAGCGCCAGCAGGCCCCGGGCCGCCTCGCGACCCTCGGGGGACTCGAGATTCACGTTGGCGGAGAGCTTGTTGCGGGCGTGCCAGTTGAAGACGGCCGACCGGTCGTAGGGCCGGGCGCCCGGGTCGTGGTCGGGGAAGTTGTTCGCCGGCCAGCCGAGCTTGCGGACGCTCTCCGGCGTCAGCTTTGCCGACGCCTGCCGGCTCGCCCGGTTGCTGCCCTCGATCCGGATGACCTCGGCGCCCAGGTCGCCCAGCAGCGCGGTGGCGCCCGGCCCCGACCAGGCGACCGTCAGATCGACGACGCGGATCCCGTCCAGCGGTCCAGTCACGTCAACATCTCCTCGGTCGCCGCCGCGGCAACCGTCGCGGCCGCGAGCTCGTCACGGATCTCGGCCGAGTGCTGGCCGAGGGTTGGAGCGGCCCGCCGCAGCCGGTAGCCCCCGCGCATGCGCCAGGGTTGGCCGACGTACTCCAGCGGGCCGGCCTTGGGGTGTTCGGCCCGCACGAACAGGCCGCGTGCCCGATAGTGCGCCAGGGCATGGACCTCGCTGACGTCGAGGATCGCGCTGACCGGGATCTTCATCGCCTGCGCGCGATCCATGACCTCGTGCTTCGAGCGCGCGGCGACGTACGCCCGCAGCCGGGCGGCGAACTCCTCGGCGTGCGATCCGCCGCCGGGCTCGCTGTCGGCGAAGCGCTCGAGGAAAGCCTGGTCGCCGTCGGCGACCAGGGCGACCAGGCGCAGCCAGAACCGCTTCTGGGTGACGTAGATCTGCAGGTGACCGTCGGCCGCCTCGAACTTCCCGGTGAAGGCGGACCCACCGCGGTGCGGGCTCTGGACACCGCGGGGTGCGTTCGCGCCGGAGTAAGACGACGCCAGCAGGAACGCGGCGCGGCGGTCCGCGCCCGAGAGCAGGATCTCGAAGCCGGACAGGTCGAGCACCGCGCCGGTGCCGGTCCGCCGGGCGGAGAGCAGACCGGCCAGCGCGCCGGCCGCGGACGTCCGGCCGATCGTGTACTGCTCGAGCAGGCCCGGTTTGCGCAGCGGCGGCCGGTCGGCCTGGCCGGTGGCGTGGATGGGCCAGCCCATCGCCTGCAGCGTCAGTCCGCTCGCCTCGTAGCCGGCATACGGTCCGGTCTGCCCGAACGGCGTGATCCGGGCGAGGACCAGCCGCGGGTTGACCGCGTGCAGCTCGGCGGGCCCGAGACGGAGGCGCTCGAGGTGTCCGGGCCGGAAGGACTCGACCACGACGTCGGCCCGCCGCACCAGGGCGAGCAGCACGTCGCGGTCCGCCTCGTCGTGCAGGTCGAGCTCGATCGAGCGCTTGTTGACGTTGAGGTGCAGAAACAGTGCCGACCGCTCCGGATCCGGGCGGTCGCCGGGGAACGGTCCCCAGGTCCGGGTGAGGCTGCCCTCGGCCGGCTTCTCGACCTTGATCACGTCGGCGCCGAAGTCGCCGAAGAGCCTCGCGGCGAACTCCCCCGAGGCCCACCTCGACAGGTCCAGGACCGTGATGCCGGAGAGCACCTGCCGCTGCGGCGCGAGCCCGGCGCCGGTCATCGGAGCACCAGCTCCTGCTGGCACGCCTTCGTGAGGATGGCACGCACCGTGCTCTGGAGGTCGTTCTGCTCCGCCGTCTGCGTGAGGTCCATGCCGGACTACTCCTCTGGTCGACGTCGGCCCGGGCGCACCGATTCGACACGGGCACACCTCTGAGCCGTAATAGTGAGTTGGCCGTACAAGGGATCATCGACCGCTGAACACCGGCGGGCGGCGGTCGAAGAAGGCCGTCCGCCCTTCCCGAAAGTCGTCGCTGGCCAACAGGTTCGTCTGTACCGACAGCTCCAGATCGAGAAATTCGGTCAGCCCCGTCGAGGCACCGGCCACCAGGGCCCGGACGCCGGCGGTCGCGAGCGGCGCTGCCGCAGCCATCCGCCGGGCCTCCGCGCTCGCGCTGGACAGCGCCTCCCCATCGGGCACGCTGACGTCCACGAGCCCCAGTTCAGCGGCCCGGTCCCGCTTGAGGACCATGCCGCCGAGCAGAACCCGACGGGCGGGCACGTGACCGAGCCGCCGGGCGAGCGTCCATGCCAGGCCGGTGTCCGGTGCGAGGCCGACCCGGCCGAAGGTGCAACCGAAGATCGCCGACTGCCCGGCCACAACGACGTCACACGCCGAGGCGAGCGCCATCCCGGAGCCGTACGCACTGCCTTCCACGGCCGCCAGGACCGGCTTCGGTCCCTCGACGACCAGTCGGAGGATCGTGTGCATCTCCCCCATGCGGGCGCGGGCCAGGTGCGGCTCCGTCGGCATCGAGCGCAGCTCGCCGCCGGCGCAGAAGTGACCACCCTCGCCGTGGAGCACGATCACCCTGACGTCTGGGTCGGACTGCGCCGAGGCGAGGTCCGCGAGTAACGCACGCCGGGCCCGGTCATCCAGGCTGTTGCGTGCGCTCGGGTTGTCGATGGACACGATCGCCACTGCGGAGTCGCTCATCGCCGCGACCGTCTCAGCGGAACCGGGCGAAGTCGGGCGACCGCTTCTCGGCGAACGCGCTCGCCCCCTCATGCGACTCCTCGCTCTGCTTGAGCAGGTCCAAGGCGTCGAACGCGAGGTTCACGGGGAGCCCCTCCACATCGGCGTTGAGGCAGTGCTTGATCAGCTTGATCGCCGTGGGCGAGCGGAGCATCAGGTCGTCGGCCGCGGCCCGGACCGCGCTGCGCAGCTCGGCCGCCGGGACGACGGTGTTCACCAAGCCCCAGCGCTCGACGGTCTCGGCGTCATAGAGCCGGCAGTGCATCCACATCTCACGCGCGCGCTTCTCGCCGATGGTGCGAATCAGCAGGCCTGCGCCCAGGCCGCCGTCGAATGAACCGACCTTCGGGCCGCTCTGGCCGAACCTCGCGGTATCCGCCGCGATCGTCATGTCGCAGACCACGTGCAGGACGTGGCCGCCGCCCACGGCGATGCCGTTCACGGCCGCGATGACGGGCTTGGGAAGTTCGCGGATCATCCGCTGCAACCGCACCATCTCGAACCGGCCGCTGCGGGTCGGACCGTAGTCGCCGGTCTCGGCCTTCTGTTTCTGGTCGCCCCCCGCACAGAAGGCCTTGTCACCGGCGCCGGTCAACGCGACAACGCCGACCTGCGGGTCGGACCAGGCGAGGCTGAAGGCATCGATCAGCTCGTCGACCGTCCGCCCCCGGAAGGCGTTGTACCGGTCAGGGCGGTTGATGGTGATCCACGCGAGGCCGTCCTCAACCTCGTACAACACGTCCTCGAACGCCGGGACATCCGTCATGGGAACTCCTTTCCTCGCCAGGCAGCCCTCGGTCAGCCCCAGAGCGCCGGCACACGGCCTTTGAACATTTCGTCCGCGATGCGGTTACGCAGGACTTCGAGGCTTCCTCCAGCGATCTGCCAGCCCCGGGTGCGGCGCCAGATGTAGTCGATCGCGGACCCTGACGAGTAGCCGGACCCCCCGAAGATCTGCAGCGACGCGTCCGCGGCGGCGAACCCGGCCTCGTTGGCGGTGAGCTTCGCGATCGCCACGTTCGACGCCCGCGGGGCCCCGTTGCCGTCCAGGTCGAGCGCCGCCCGGTAGATCAGCAGCCGGGCCGCGTCGAGACGGGTCCGCATGTCGGCGATCTTCCAGCGCAGGCCCTGGTGCGCCGAGAGCGGCTTGCCCCCGGTGATTCGCTGGGTCATGTGCTCCTGCGCGAGCGCCAGGGCCAGTTCGCCGAGGGCCAGCGACCGGGCGGCGTTGCCGATCCGCTCGATGTTGAAGATCGAGATCATGCGGCGAATGCCGTCCGTGCGCAGGAGGACATAGTCGGCCGGGAGCTCGACCTCGTCGAAGTGCAGCGCGCAGTGCGGCTCACCGGAGATGAAGCGCTCGTCGGCGCCGCGCGAGAAGCCCGGGGCGTCGGCCGGCACGACGACCGCCCCCACCTCCTGCGGGGCCGGCCCGAACCGGGCCCACACGACGTAGTGCGTGGCGACCGGACCGTTGGTATTGAAGATCTTCTGGCCGTTGACGACCACCCTGTCGCGCTCGATCCTGGCGGCGGTGCGCAAATGGCTCACCGCCGACCCGACCTCGGGTTCGGTCATGGCGATGCTGGGCAGCGCCGTCCCGGCGAGGATCTCGCGCAGCACCCCCGCCAGCGTCTCCGTCTCGGCGAACGCCGCGATCTGCCGGACCGCACCGAAGTTCGTGATGTGGATGGCGTCAGCCAGGTGAGGCGCGACCGCGCCGATGGCCTCGATCACCAGGACCGAGTCCAGCAGGGTCTGCCCCTGGCCCCCGACGGACTCGGGCAGGTCGATCCCGGTCAGGCCGTGCTCGGCGAGCTCCCGGACAAAGTCCCACGCGAACTTGCCGGCGTCGGACCACGAAACCACCGGGGTGGGTGAGTGCTTGAGCGCCAGGTTCCGAGCGAGGTCCATCACGGCGCGCTGCTCGGCGTTGATCGTAAAGTCCATCAGGTTCCTTCCCGGAGGGAACGTCGTGCCGCGCCGGCGAGCGGGAGTCGTCCGATCTCTCGAAGCGCCTCGGCGTCCGCCGCGGTGAGGGTCGTCGTGTCGGGGGTCTCACCCAGGTAGGCAGCGCGAGCGGCCTGACGCATCGCCTTGCCGCTCTGGGTTCGGGGCACGCGGGCCAGGACGTGTACCTCCGACGGTGCGAATCCAGCCCCGAGCTCGCGGCGGACCAGGGCCCGCACCTCGCCGGGAAGAGCCGGGTCGTCGGCCGCCGCGCCGGGCACCTCGGCCAGGAGCACGAGGGCGTTCCCACTGATCTCGTCCGGGACCCCGATCGCGACCGCGGCGGACACCCGCGGATCGGAGACGGCCACGGCCTCGACGTCGTCGGGCATGACGCTGCGCCCGGAGACCTTGATCCGGTCGTCGGCCCGGCCGTCGAGCCGCCACCGGTCGGGCCCGAACCGGGTGGCCCGGTCCCCCTGGTTCCAGCAGCCGGGGTGTGCGGACCAGTAGGCCGACGGGTAGCGGTCGTCCTCCCAAAGGCCACGCGTCATACCGACGAACGGCTGCCGGACGATCAGGTCGCCCTGCTCGCCGGCGGGCGCGGGGGACCCGTCCGGGCCCGCCACGTCGACGTCCACTCCCGGCACAGCGGTGTTGAACTCGCCGTGCACGATGGGCCGGACCGGCACACACGCCAGCAGGTTGCCGACCTCCGTGCCGCCCGAGTGGTTGATGATCGGCAGCCGGCCACCGCCGATGGCCTCGCGGTACCAGTGATAGGTCGCGGGGTCCCAGGGTTCGCCGGTCGAGTTCGTCAGCCGCAGCGAGCCGATGTCGATGCCCGCCGCGGGGCGCTCGTCGGCGCGGCGCATGATGCGGGCCAGCGTGGCCGAGAGACCCAGGTGGGTCACGCCGAACCGCTCGACGAGTCGCCAGATCGTGGTGTGGTCGGGCTGGGTCGGCGCCCCCGAGTACAGCAGCAGGGTGGCGCCGGCGGCCAGGCCGCTGAGGATCGTGTACGGCCCCGCGATCCAGCCCATGTCGGTGATGCGCAGCATGACGCTGCCGGGACGTACGTCCATCAACTGCGCCAGCTCCTGCGCGACCTTCAGCGGCAGCCCGGTGTGCGTGTGCACCGCCGCCTTCGGCCGACCCGAAGTGCCGGACGTGTAGGCGATCAGCAGCGGGTCGGCCGAACCGACCTGGACTCGCGGCGCGGGCTCGACATCGTCGTCCGCACCGTCGGCGAGGATGTCGTCGATGTCCCACACCGAGACCGCACCGGCGCGGGCGACGGCCACGTCCACAGGGCCACGCAGGTCGATCGTCCTCCCGCCGCGGACGAACCCCGAGCAGGTCAGCACGACGCGGGTACCGCTGTGCCGGATCCGCTGCGCCAGCGCGCCGGGCCCGTAGCCGGTGAACATCGGCACGGCGACCGCGCCGAGATGCGCGATGCCGAGCAGCGCCGCGGCGGCGCGGTGGTCGAACGGCAGATAGATGCTGACGCGGTCGCCCGCGCGGACTCCGGCCGCGGCCAGCCGGGAGGCCACGGCACCGAGATCGTGCCGCAGCTGCGCGAAGGTCCGCCCGACCGTCCGGCCGTCCTCCCCGACGCCCACGACCGCGAGGTCGTCGGCGCGGTCGGGAAGCCACCTGTCGACGGAGTTGGTGGCGATGTTGGTGCGGCCCCCGATGAACCATTCGGGCCAAGGCTTCCCCCGTGGAGTCGCGAGCAACTCACCGTAGGGTTCAGCCCATTGCCAGCCCAGATCTGCAAGAGTCGCCGCCCAGAAAGCAGGGGTGTCCGTGATGCTCTTCTCGTAGAAGTCGCTGTACGAGGGCGTTCCGAGACGCCTCATCACGGCCTGCAGGCGGCTGCCGTCCCAGTAGTCGTCGGACGGCTCCCACGGCTGCGATGCGACCATGGAAGCAACATACCTTATACATCATTAAAGCGAAAGCACGCGGATCGGACGACCCGCGATCCAGGCGTTGATGTCCTCGACGACGTCGGTGAACCATGCTGCGGCGTGCCCGGTGGTCATCGCCGCGACGTGCGGCGAGAGGATCACGTTCGGCGCGCTGATCAGCGGATCATCCATCGGGAGCGGCTCGTGGCAGAACACGTCGAGGGCCGCGCCGGCGATCGACCCCGAGTGCAGGGCCTCGACCAAGGCCGGCTCATCGATGATCGGTCCGCGCGAGGTGTTGAGCAGGTAGGCGGTCGGCTTCATGAGCCCCAACTCGTGGGCGCCGACCAGGCCGCGCGTGCGCTCGCTCAGCCGGGTGTGGATCGAGACGAAGTCCGAGCGGGCGAACAACTCGTCACGGCTCACCGGCTCCGCACCCCCGCGCCGCGCGACCTCAGGATCCAGGTTCTGGCTCCAGGCGAGCACGTGCATGCCGAAGGCCGTGGCGATCCGTGCGACCTCCGTGCCGATCAGGCCGAAGCCGACCAGGCCGAGCGTCCGGCCGCGCAACTCCGGCCGGAGGGGACGCACCAACTGCCAGCCGCCTTCCCGCATGTGCCGGTCCTCGGCACCGGTCAGGCGGGTGACTTCGAAGAGGAGCGCGAAGGTGAACTCGATCGTCGAGGTCATCGACAGCCGCGTGGCACACACGGTGATGCCGTTCGCCGCGGCCGCATCGAGGTCGATCGCGGCGTTGTACGGGCCCGTCGTCACGAGCAGCCGCAGCTTCGGGAGCCGCCCGAGCAGGTCCGCCGTCATCGGCGTCCGCTCACGCAGTACGACCAAAACGTCGAACTCGGCCAGCGCGGCCACGAGCGCGTCCGGCTCGGTCATCTTGGTTCTGAAGACGTGGACTCTCACGCCGGCCGGGAGCGGCGACCAGTCGGCGACCGTCGCGGCGAGGTCCTGGTAGTCGTCGAGCACGGCGACCGAGAGCCCCGTTGCGGGGATTGATGACATGGGGGTACTCCTTCTGTCCGGGCGCTGCCGGCGATCAGCCGCGGAGCGCGCGGATGAGCGCTTCGTTGCGATCACGGTCGAACCGCGCCGAGACGTCGGCGTCTGGAACAAGGGTGTTGAAGCCGTGGAAGGCGCCGGGATAGACGTGGACCTCCACCGGCACGTCCGCCTCGGCGAGCCGGGCGGCGTACTCGAGGTCCTCCCGCAGGAACAGGTCGAGCGCCCCGACCCCGAGGAAGGCCGGCGGGAGCCCCGAAAGGTCCGTCGCCCTGGCCGGCGCGGCATAGGCCGGGACGTCCGCGGTACCGAACGCCGGGCCGAGATATGCGCGCCACCCGAACTCGTTGTTCTCCGGCGACCACATCCGGGGATCCGGGACCGGGTGCGCGTGCGGCGGGACGGTACGGTCGTCGAGCATCGGGTAGGTCAGAACCTGGAAGCAGAACGGCTGGTCCCCGCGGTCGCGGGCGAGCAGCGTGGCGCCGGCGACGGCGCCGGCCCCGGCACTCGACCCCGCTGC
The DNA here is from genome assembly GCF_040300025.1 of Dactylosporangium sp. NPDC000555. Lineage (NCBI taxonomy): Bacteria > Bacillati > Actinomycetota > Actinomycetes > Micromonosporales > Micromonosporaceae > Dactylosporangium > Dactylosporangium sp. NPDC000555. Next base: position 29,449 of record NZ_JBEPDB010000042.1, read on the forward strand.
GACGAGCCTGTCGCCGTCGACACCGAGCGCCGCGGCATGGTCGCGGATCCACTCCGCCGTCGCGAGGATGTCGTCGACGTCGGCCGGATATGGGTCCTCGGGCGCCCGGCGCAGACCGACCGCGACGGCGTCGCACCCGACGTTCCGGCTGAGCGCGCGCAGCAGGAGGTCGTCCTGGTCCATCGACCCGCGGACGTGACCTCCCCCGTGCGCCCACAGGACCACGCCGCGGGAACCCACCACGTCGGTGCGCCGGTAGTGCCGGACATCGACACCCGGGTGACCAGCCGCGGCCGGGACCCTGTGGTTCTCCCGCGCGAGCCCCGGATCGGCCGGCGCCGCGGCCCGCCGGCGGGCGGTCTGCCGGAAAGCGGCGAGGTCCGTCAGATCGAGGACCGGCAGCCGCTCCAGCCCGGGACGCAGCTGAGGGTCGACGACATCGGACACGGCCTACTTCCCCGCGGCGTCGAGACCGGGCTCGATCGCTACGTGGATGGCCTCGCGACCGGGCACCTGGCCGGCAGCCTCGGTGAGCGCCTTCTCGACCTCGTGCAGCCCGTAGGAGCGGGTGTGCAAGGGCGCGAAGGTGTCGATCTCCTTCACGAGGACGTCCACGGCGGCCAGAAAGTCCTCGGACTTGGCCGTGGACACCCCCATGATCCGCAGCTCCTTCAGCGTGATGCGGTCCTGCCGCAGGTTGGTCGCGGGCGGGTCGCCCTTGATCCCGGCGAGCACGATGCGAGCACGTTGCCGCGCGACCTCGGTCGCCACGTGGAGCGCGTCGTTGTAGAACGGCGTCGTGTCGACAATGACGTCGGCCCCGCCCTCGGTGAGGTCCATCAGCGCGGCGACGGAGTCCGTGTCCGGCCCGACGACGAGCGTCTCGTCGACGCCGATCCGCCGGGCCTCCTCCAGCTTGAAGGCGTCCTGCGCGATGCCGGTGATCACGACCCGCTTGGCCCCGGCGAGCTTCGCCGCGACCGCGCAGCAGATCCCCCGCTGACCGGCCCCGAGGATCACGACGGTCTCCCCCGCCGTGGTGCTCGGCACCCGCCATCCCCACGAGAGCCCGCACGCGACGGGGTTGATCAGGGTGGCGACGCCGGCGTCGAGGCTGTCCGGCACCCGCACGACGACCGAGAGCGGGTGCAGGTACTGGAGCTCGGCGAAGCCGCCCCACAGGTACGGCGCCCGGTCGATCCGGGTGAAGCCGTACGTGCCGCCGCGCGAGGTGCAGTCGGCCGGGTTGAACGCCAGGCAGTGCTCGCAGCGTCCGCAACCCCAGACCGCCCGCGCGCTGATGCGGTCGCCGACCCCGACGCCCCAGCGCTGGGAGGTGGCGTCGTCGATCCGCAGGATCCGTCCCACGGGCTCGTGGCCGGGGATCGCGGGCATCGGGGTGCGGCGGGCGTCCTCTTCCATCGCACCCTGGTACTGCTCGATGTCTGTGCCGCAGATCCCGCATGCCTCTACGGTGATGACTGCACCCGCGTCAACGGATGGGAAGGGGAAGGATCGGAACTCGAACTGATTCGGAGCGACGAGAACCGCCGCCAGACCGTCGTTGTGCTGCACGGACAACCTCCAGCAACCGAGCCCCGCGGCGGCCGCCCCGACAGCGGCGGCATACGGCGCGTGGACACAACGCGATCAATAGTATATCAAGTTAAGCGGGAGCGACAGGTCTCGCCTCCGTCGCGTGTGGGTATAGAGATAGTTTTCGAAGGCTCAGGTCCGCGCGCTACAGTGGATACTCTATGGTCATCACCTTCAAATTCCGTACCAACACAAGGGGGATCCCATGGCCTTGAGTGGATCGCCCAGCGCCGCATCGCGACCGACGAAGCGAGAGCGGAGCGTCGGCTTGGACGGCACATCACGCAGACTGGACATCGCGCCGCCCGCCGCCGGCCGGACGCCCAAGGTGGGCGAACAGGCCGCGAAGCGCCTCGCTGACCACATCCTTGCCAATGACATCACCCCCGGGACCGCCCTGCCCCCGGAGAAGGAGCTCGCGGAGATGCTCGGCATCGGCCGCGGCACGATGCGCGAGGCGCTGCGAATCCTCGAGATCTTCGGGATGCTCGACATGCGGACCGGGCGGTACGGCGGCCCCGTGGTCAGGCGGCCGGACGACAACGATCTGGCGCGAGCCCTGACCTTGTCGTTCCAGGCCAACGGCTCGTCGATGCTCGACGTCATGGAGACTCGCTCATTCATCGAGCCACACCTGGCCTCGCTCGCGGCGCGGAGAATCACCGTCGAGCAACTCGAGGGTCTTCAAGCGACCATCGATCAGATGCGCGAGCCTGGCATCACCAACGAAACCTTCCAGCAGCTCGCGCGGGAGTTCCATACCCTGGTCGCCCAGGCGGCGAACTCTCCCGTGCTCAGCCTGCTCGCCGTCGGACTGCACAAGATCGGCGGCGGCGACGTCGTCGGCATCGCCTACGGCCCGGTCCAGGTCGAAGGCACGGCTAAAGCCCATGAGCGAATTCTGTCAGCGCTCACCGCCCGCGACAGCGAGCGAGCCGCCGAGTACTGGGGCCGCCACCTGCGTGAAGCCGAGCGGTTCTGGCGGAAGGACTTCAGCAACGAAGCCGCCGCGCCCGTGCGCTGGACGCTCTGACCGCGCCTGCGCCTGTCTGCCCGACGGCACGGTGTGGCTCGTGGCGGGACGCGTGTTGGTACGTCGTCCCGCCGAGCACTCCTTCGCCCCGCCTCTGGGTCAGGACTTACTCGTCCCAGGGCTCCGCGTGGCGACGGCAACGGTGAAGTCGACAAAGCGTGTCTCCGCCCAGTGCGGGCTGAGCCTGCTGTGCACGGCGATCTGCGCCTCGTGGGCGCGGTAGGCCCGGTAGGCATCCTCGTCGTCGAACTCGGCTATGACGAGGATGTCGGCGGCGGGAGGCCCGCCCGCCACTCGATTGCGCGCCACGGTCAAGGACCGCACCGAGGGAACCGCCGACTCCAGCGACTTGAGCAGGTCTGCGGCTTCATCGACGCCGACGGGGCTGTTCGGTCCGGCAGTCAACATCACGGCATGGGTGAACATCTGATTCCTGTCCTCCTCACAGGCGCGCGGCTCGCGGCCCCTGTTGTCAGAAGCGCACCCGCGACGACAGCTCGGGAGTGGTCTTCGCGAGCAGCCAATACCAGGTCGGGTTGTTCGGCCACTGGGTGATGACGCGGCCGGACCCGGTGCGGAAGTAGTTGTTGGCTGTGGCCCAGACACTGCCACGCATCTTGTCCTGCACCCAGCTGTCGAAGCGCTCGAAGGCCGAACGCCTCACCTCGATCGAGCGTGCACCGCGGCGGCCGACCCACCGGATCGAGCGCAGTGCGAAACGCGCCTGCGCCTCCAGGAAGAACAGCGTCACGGGACTGTTCGTGTTGGGGCCGTAGATCATGAAGAAGTTGGGGAACCCGGGCACGGTCGCACCGAGATATGCGGCGGGCTCGCCCTTCCACACGTCCTTGTGGATCTCGGCCCCGCCCCGCCCGAATACCGTGAGGCGAGGCAGGTACTCCGAGACCTGAAAACCTGTGGCGGTCACGATGATGTCGACCGGGAACTCGTTGCCGGCGTCGTCCACCAGGCCGGCGGAGGTGACCTTCTCGACGGCCCTCGGCACGAGCTCCACGTTGTCCCGCAGCAGCGCCGCGTAGAAGTTGCTGTCCTTGATCGGTCGCTTGCCGAAGTAGCCGTAGGTCGGGGTGACCAGGTCGACAAGCTCGGGGCGCTCGCCGAGCTCGCGACGGATGAAGGCGCGGCAGGCCTCCATGGCCGCGAGATTGGAGCGGGATCCCTCGATGTGGATGTTCCCGCCGGCGCGCGTACCCGCGGCGTCGAAGTAGCCCTTCAGCCGCTGGATGCGGTAGCGCATCGGCGACGTCATCACCGAGCGCTCCTCCTCGGTGTATGTCCGCACCGGCTTGGGGTTGATCCAGCCCGGCTCGCGCTGGAAGACGTACAACCGCCCCGCCTTGCCGGCGATGGACGGTACGAGTTGGGCGGCGGTGGACCCGGTGCCGACGACGGCAATCCGCTTGCCCGTCAGGTCTACATCGGGATCCCACTCGGCCGTGTGCATGACGAGGCCCGAGAACTCCTCGAGCCCCGGCCACTGCGGGTGCCGGGGCACATTGAGCATGCCCACAGCGGAGATCACAAAATCGAACTCTCGGATCTCGTCGTTGACCTCGACGTCGTACACGGCACGGGCATCGTCCCAGCGGATCGTGCCGACCTCGCTGTTGTACTGGAAGTGCGCGGCCAGCCCGCGCTCCTCGATGGTCTCGGCCATGTAGCGCTGCAACTCAGGTTGGTAGGCGTGGCTGTGTGACCATGCGTACCGCTTGAACGAGAACGAGTACATGTGCGACGGGGTGTCGACCTGGGCGCCCGGATATCGGTTGTCCCACCAGACCCCGCCGGGACCGCCCGACCGCTCGAAGACCACGAAATTCGTCAGGCCGGCCTTCGCGAGCGTCACCGCGGCGGCGATGCCCCCGAACCCGGCGCCGATGATCGCGACCCTCGGCATGAGCCTTCTCGCTCGGCGTTGAGCAATCACTACGCGCCACCTCACCTCAACTGGGTGCAATACGCACCGAACACTATATCTTGTTTTCACAGCTCGGCAACACTCCGCCCGCATCGACCGTCCGCGGGCACAGCCGGCGACGACAGGACGTAGGGCGCGCGAGGGCCAGGTCGCGCCCGGGACCTCTCTCGAACTCGATGGCCCCGACGACGAGCACGCCGGCAGCATCCCCCGGCTCGTCCGCCGTGGAATGCCACGTCGAGCCGTGGAACGCGACGTCGAGGAGCGCGGCGGCGTGGTCGTCGTGGGTCAGGATGTGCGGAGCGCTCGCGCCGAGCCATGGCCGGCCCTCGAGACCACGGTGGCGATGAACGGCAAACATGCCGTCCCAGCTCCGGCAGACCCCCGTGTACAGCACAGTGCCGGGCCCGTGGTGCGCGGCAGTGTCGACGCGGCGTCCGCCACGTGCTGTCCCGATCCCGTTTCCAAGCAGTCCTTGCCAGGCCACTCAACACGGTATACTAATAGATCAGTAAATGCTCGCAGTCCTCGACGGAGAGGGGCGTGAACGCATGGGCTCGATGCGGCGCGAGGCCCCGGCCCGTCGCCGGACCTCCCCACCCGCGCGCGGACCCGCCCACCCGCACGACGCCGGTGGACCCTGAGCACTACCCCAACCCGCCGAATGGAAAGACCGCCGATGGACCAGAAGGAGCCTTGGCGGGTCCCGAGCATCGACGTCAGCGACTTCCTCTGGGGCGGGCGACGTCGTCAGGGTGACCGTTCGTGCGTGTACCCGCCCCGCTCGCCGTCCTGATACCGGGGCCGGACGGCCGGCGGTTCCAGAGCGACCACACGTCCTGTACGGACCCGGGCCCGCCACCGGGCATCCAACGATCGCACGGTTGAGGAATAGAGATGACTATGACTGCACGCAAGGTTTTGGTCCGCGCCACGATCGCCGCCGCGCTCGCACTCGCGACGACCGCCTGCGCGGGGGACCCCGCCGGATCGGCCGGCGGATCCGGCGGCGACCCGGTCACCTTCATCACCGCCGCCCCGACCCTCGGGTACGCGACGACGCAGGTCATGAAGTCGAAGGACTTCGCGACCGCCAACGGCCTGAACCTCAACTACCAGGCCAGCGGCTCCTCCAGCACGACGCTGATCTCCGCGACGCTGTCGGGCCAGGCGCAGTTCGGCGCCGGCGGCTTCGCCACCATCCTCGACGCGATCAACGCCGGGTCGGATCTGGTCGTGGTGGCCTGCACGAGCCTCACCACCCCGTCGCTGGTGCTGCGCAAGGACGTCGCAACCCGCATCGGCGCATCGCCGAGCGACCCGGTCCAGAATCGGATCAGCGCGCTCAAAGGCCTCACCATCGCCACGACGCAGGAGGGCTCGGCGACGAACCAGCTGCTGCGCCAGATCGTCTCCCACTATGGCCTGAACCCCGACCGCGACCTGCGCATCGTCGGTGTCCAGGACCCGTCCGCGGTCGTCGGTGGGGTCAAGCAGGGCCAGTTCGACGGCGGCTACTACAGCCCGGGCGTCCTGGAGCAGAACATCGCCGACGGCGAGGCCGAGATCTATGCCTCCGGACCGAACGGCGACTTCGACGAGCTGTTCAAGGACGCCGTGTTCTCCGGGGTGTTCGCCAAGCGCTCGTGGGCCGACCAGCACCCCACGCAGGTCGACCAGCTCCTCAAGGCGCTCGGCCAGGCCCAGGACTTCATCGACCAGCATCCCGCCGAGGCCGGGAAGGTGCTGAAGAACGACTGGTTCCCCAAGCTCGACCAGAACGTCTTCGACATCGCCTGGAAGTCGGCCCAGAAGTCGGGGATCCCCGGCGCCAAGTGCACGCGCACCGGCGTGGAGAAGGCGATGCAGCTGGGCGGCAAGAACTACAGCAAGATCAACTACGACAAGATCGTGGTCAAGCAGGCGCAGGCGTGACGACCGAGGCGGTCGAGTTCGACCTGTGCGTGCTCGGGTTCGGGGCCGCCGGCGCGGCGGCCGCGCTGGAGGCCAGGGCCCTCGGGTTGCGGACCCTTGTGGTCGAGCGGCAGCCGCGTGAGCGGCACACGCCGAGCGTCATGATGTCAGGGGGCTCGATCATGGCGGCGACGGACGTGGCCGCCGCGACCGACTACCTCGATGCGTGCGCCGACGGCCTCGTCCCGCGCGAGGTGAGCGCCGCCTGGGCCGCCCGGGCCTGCGAGCTGGTCGCGTGGCTCGAGCGGCGGACCACGATGACGACGGCGCCGAGCGGCACCGCCGAGCACCCGGACCTTCCGGGGGCGAACGGCATCGTCGTGGTCACCGCCGCCCGCGGCGGCGTCCCGCTCGACCGCTCCGAGGGCCGCGGCACCCGCCTGTTCGCGGCCATGCGCGACGCGCTGGCGGAGCTGGGGCAGGAGATCCGCTACGGCTGCACGGTCGACCGGCTGATCGTGGACGGTGAGCGCGTCACCGGCGTGGAGATGTCCTGCGACGGTGCGCGGGTGCGGGTGCACGCCCGTCGCGGCGTGGTGCTCGCGACCGGCGGGTTCGAGTTCGACGAGGTCGTCCGCCGGGAGAACCTGCCCGTCGACCCGGTGCGCTTCTACGGGAACCCCGGCAACCGCGGCGACGGGCTGCGCCTCGTCGCGCCTCTCGGTGCGGACCTCTGGCATATGGACCAGTTCGTCGGGCGCGGGGTCGGCAGCTTCGTCGACCCCGCCCTCGGCCGGCTCAACTTCATGCTCTACACCGGACCGCCGGGCTACGTCATCACCGACCGGCACGGCATGCGCTTCGCGGATGAGTCCGGGCAGGCCGAGCTCCGGCACGACTTCTACCAGCACATGATCGCCCGTGACGAGGGAGGCGGGCTGCCCCGCGTACCCTCCTACTGGTTCTTCGACGAGAAGCGGCGGCGCGCCGGACCGCTGACCAACCTCGGGGTCGGCCTGGCCGCCGCCGGCATCTACCGCTGGAGCGAGGACAACTCGGCGGAGATCGCGCGGGGGTGGATCCACCAGGGCACCACGGTGGCCGACGCCGCAACGGCAGCCGGTGTCGGCGACCCGCTGCGGGCGCAGGCGACGGTCGAGCGCTACAACGCGGTGTGCGCGAGCGGCATCGACCCGGACTTTGGGCGGCCGGCGGACACCCTGCTCCCCCTCGACGAGCCGCCGTACTACTGCGTGCCGCTGTGGCCGGGCGGATCGCACACCACGGGCGGCCCGCGCCGTGACGCCCACGCGCGGATCCTCGACCGGTCCGGCGCGCCGATCCCCGGGCTTTATGGAGCGGGTGAACTCGGCCAGGCGACGGGGCGGCTCTACGCCGCCGCCGGGGCGAGCTTGTCCGACGCGCTGTGCTTCGGGCGGATCGCGGCGGCGCACGCCGCCACGGCGGAGCTCCGCTGACACCAGAACGTCAATTTGGAGGAACAGATGGCCAGACTCGCTCAGGCCGCAGGACTCACCGACGTACAGCGGGAGATTCTGTCCACCGTCCGTGTCTTCGTGGACAAGGAGATCATTCCCAACGCCCAGGCCCTGGAGCACGCCGACGAATACCCCAGCGACATCGTCGAGGGCATGAAGGAAATGGGGCTGTTCGGCCTCACCATTCCCGAGGAGTACGGCGGACTCGGCGAGTCACTGCTCACCTACGCGCTCGTGGTGGAACAGATCGCGCGCGGCTGGATGAGCATCTCCGGCGTCATCAACACGCATTTCATCGTGGCCCACATGATCAAGCAGCACGGTACGCCGGAACAGAAGGCAAATTTCCTGCCGAGGATGGCCACCGGTGAGGTGCGCGGCTCGTTCTCCATGTCCGAGCCGGATCTCGGGTCCGACGTCGCGGCGATCAAGACGAAAGCCCGGCGGGACGGCGACGACTACGTCATCGACGGCGCCAAGATGTGGCTCACCAACGGCGGCAGCTCCAATCTGATCGCGCTGCTGGCCCGCACCGACGAGGGCGCGGAGAAGGCACACCAGAACCTGACCGCGTTCCTCGTGGAGAAGCCGGCCGGTTTCGGTGAGGTCGCGCCCGGGCTGACGATTCCCGGCAAGATCGACAAGATGGGCTACAAGGGCGTCGACACCACGGAGGCAGTGTTCTCCGGCTACCGCATCGGCGCCGACAAGGTGCTGGGTGCCGCGCCGGGCAAGGGTTTCGCGTTCATGATGGACGGTGTCGAGGTCGGCAGGGTGAACGTCGCCGCTCGCGCGTGCGGCATCTCGATCCGCGCGTTCGAACTCGCCGTCGAGTACGCCCAGCAGCGCAGGACGTTCGGCAAGCCGATCGTGGAGCACCAGGCGATCGCGTTCAAGCTCGCCGAGATGGCCACGAAGGTCGAGGCGGCGCACCTGATGATGGTGAACGCGGCACGGTTGAAGGACTCCGGTGAGCGCAACGACGTCGAGGCCGGCATGGCGAAGCTGCTGGCCAGCGAGTACTGCGCCGAGGTCACGCAGGAGGCGTTTCGCATCCACGGCGGCTACGGCTACTCGAAGGAGTACGAGATCGAGCGGCTGATGCGCGAGGCGCCGTTCCTGCTGATCGGCGAGGGCACCTCGGAGATCCAGAAGACCATCATCAGCCGCGGCCTGCTGCGCGAGTACAAGAGCCGCTGACTAGTCACTTGGGCGCTCGGCATCGCAAGCCGAGTCCGGGCGGCGCTGGCCGCGCCTGCGACCTGCGTCGAGCAGCCATCATCCTGGCCATGATCACGGAGTGAACATGCACAAAAAGCAGCATAATCACTCCGTGATGAGTCGAAACCCCGCGCATCGTGGACGCCAGGCGCATGATCACGGAAACATGGGCGTGGACGACCTGGTCGACCGGCTGCCGCCCGCCCTTCTCGACTCCGGCACCGGCATCTCGTTCGGGCAGGGCTGCGAGGTCATCCTCGGCGACGAATGGCGCGCGATCGAGACCGCCTGAACGACGGGCGTCGCCGCCATGGCCCGAGCGGGGGCACGGATCATCATCGACGACGTCTTCCTCGGCGGCCGGACCAGCCAGGAGCGCCTCCGCGGCCCGGGAGTTCGTCCGGAGGGACGGGTTCCCGGGATGGCCGCCCTGCAGGCCGAGACGGTGCACAAGGGCGTCGTGTACGACGTCGAGGTCGACACCACCCACGCGGAATCGCTCGACTGCGCCCGCGCCATCGCCCGGCACGTGAGCTGACGCCGACCTGGCGCGCCGAGGGATGACCTGCTCGAATTTGGCTCCAGCTGTCGTCGACCTGGTCGATGGTGGTGGGCGATGTCGACGCGACGGACCGGCTTCGGGACTTCACCCTTGCTCCTGATCCCGCGTAGCACAGGTCAGCCGCCGAAGCCCGCGAAACGGCCTCCGTAGCGGCTCGCAAGCGATGACAGCTGAGCGATCCTGGCATGATGGCTGGGGTCGGGCGGCAGATCGGGGAATGCCGCGGCGAGCTGCCGCCGGTTCGGGCTCGGTCTTTCGATCCCTTGGAAGCTGACCTCGCCGCCGAGATCGGTCAGTGCCGCCATGCAGGCGTCCACCGCCTCTGCCTCGTCCGGGATGTCGAGGTAGTAGGTGGTTCGGCGCGGCCTGGGCTCGGGGTAGTCGCCGTAGTCCGCCGACATCGCCCAGTGCATGCGCTGACAGAGGTCGGCCAGCAGGGCGTTCAGTTCACCGGTCGAGGCGCCCGCGGGCAGCGGCCCGTGATCGGTGAGCCGGCGGAGCAGGCGGCGTACCAGGTCCGGCTGGAGCTCGTCGGCAGTTAGCTCGCCATGCACGGTGACGAGCACGCCGAAGATCGCCTCAAGGTCGGACGTTGGCAATGCTCGGGATTGCGGCTCCACACGCTCAACGTTACTGGCCGCACAGCAGCACATCAGCGCAGTCACTGGTGATCTTCCGCGACACGCGACCGCAACGATCATCTTGGTGCTCGGATCGCACGAAGACGCCGCCCGTGGCGGGTTGTCGGCAGACTTCGCCGGCGGTTCGTCGGGATCGGGGTCGGGCTGGTGCCGCCTACCTCGGTCTCGTCTGCCTCGCCCGGCCCTGCACACCCGCCGACTTCGGGCCGGTCTGGTGGCGCTGAGCATGGCCTGGGGCATCGCCTTCGGCACACTCGCCGCCGTCCGAGGCGCAGGTCCTGGAGCCACCCGAGGCGCCGTCGCGGACGGAGCCGGCCGGGAGAGTGCCACACCGGCTCCCGGCCCGCCGAGCGTTGTATAGTACTGTCGCCTTATCGGGTTGACCGCGGTCCCCGGCGAGTGTCCAGGTGGGCTCCCACCTTCAGGACCAATCCTATTCGCACGACCAATCCATGTGCGCGATCAGCTTTCCGGCTCATCGATGGCATTGATTGGATGTGTACGATGGACGAGCCCCGCTGGAGCGATGTCTACCTGACCGCGAGCGCGCGCGGGATCTCGGTATGCGGCGACCTGCTCGCAGCGACGTCGTTGGCCGTCGTGTTGCAGCAGCGCGGTGCGGACGGATACGCGGTGGCCGCGTTGCTGCTGAGCGCCTCCCTGCCGCCCGTGCTGCTGGCCCGGCCGAGCGGGTGGGTCGCCGACCGGTTCGACAGCCGCCGGATCATCGCGGTGGTCGCGCCGTTGCAGGCGCTGTGCTGTCTGGCCATGCTCACCACGTCCGCCCCGGTGGCGCTCATCGCGCTCAACGCGCTGCTGGCTTGCGGGGTCGCCGTCACCCAGCCGGTGTTCGCGGCACTGGCGCCCGCGATGGTGGGGGTGGAGAACGTCCCGCGGGCAAGCGCCATCTCGCAGACATTCACGTCTGCCGGGATGTTCGCCGGCCCGGCGCTCGCCGGCGCGCTCGTCTCGGTCAGCGGATTGCGGTTGCCGCTCCTGCTCGACGCGGCGAGCTTTCTGGCCATCGCGGTGGTGGGCCTGGTGGTCCGGACCCGCCGTGCCCCGCGGCCGGCGGCGCCGTCCACACCGGACAGTCCGCCCGTCGTGGCCTACCGGATGCGCGACGACCGGGTGCTCGTTGTCGCGCTGGGCATGACGGCGGTGGTCGTCGCGGCAGCCAACCTGATGGATGTCGCGATCGTCTTCTTCGTCCGCGGCACGCTGCACGCGTCCGCGTCGACGTACGGCATCGTCATGGGCAGTTGGATGCTGGGCCTGGTCTGCGGCTCCTGGGCGGCGGCCCGCGGCCGGACCGACGACCACGGCTATCTGATCCGGCTGATCGCGGGTCTGGCGCTGGTCAGCGTGGGAATCCTGGCCGGCGGCGCCGCTCGCGAGGCGGGTTGGGTGATACCGGCCTTCGTGCTTGGCGGGATCGGCAACGGCATGTTGGGCTCCGCGGCCGCCACTCTCGTCGCCCGTCGCACGCCGGAGAGTGCGCGCGGGATGGGGTTCGCCACGCTCGGCGCGGTGATCAACGGGGCGATGGTGGCGGGGTTCGTGGTCGCCGGTGTACTCCTGGAGGTCGTCTCGCCGCGCCTGGTCATGATCGGCTCTGGCGCGTCGGCGTTGGCCCTGGTGATCGCGAGCGGACTGCCGGTCCTGATGCTGAGCCGCCGGCGGCGGCGCGCGGCGGACGATCCCCGCACGCCCGTTGGCGCGGCAGGCGGGACCGCATGACGAGGTGGTCGCGATGGTCGGGTTGCCGCTGTATTGACAGGCATTGAAGGACCCGGATTCAATGAGGCACCGAAGTCTTTCCCTGACGAAGGCCGGGCAGCGATGACGGAACGGATCCCCATCGGGTTCACCGGTGCGCGGGGCGGCGAATGCGGGCTCAGCTGGGGCCAGATCGCGATCTGGCGGGCGATCCAGCGGCTCGTGCCCGATGACGCGAGCCTCAACATGAGCTGGGTGACCGCCCTGGAGGATGAGGGGATCTCCTTCGACACGCCGCTGACGAGGATCACCGACACGGTCGCCTTCATCATGGCCCGCCATGAGTCGCTGCGCACGAGGGTCCGGATCGACGAGGCCCACGGGCCGCGACAGCTCGTGGCGCAGGACGGCATCATCGAGCTGGAGGTCGTCGACGCCGGGCGGGACGAGGCCGGCGGCGCGGCCCGGGAGCTGCAGCGAAGGCTCACCGAGCCGGCGTTCGACTACCCGGACGCATGGCCGCTGCGGGTCGGTGCGGTGCGCGTCGGCGACGTCGTCACGCACGCGGTCTTCGCCATCTGCCACCTCGTGACCGACCGGGGCGGGCTCACCGCGCTCGTGCGCGACGTCCTGGACAGCCTCGCCGGCCGGCCCATCCTTGATCCACCCGGCCAGCAGCCGTACGATCAGGCGCTTCATCAGCAGTCCGACGCCGGACGACGGCAGAGCGAGAAGGCGCTGCGGCACTGGGAGCGCCACCTGCGCGCCGTCGCGCACAGCCGCTTCGGGGAGCCCGCCGGCGAGCCCCGGTTCGTCAGCGCCACCCTCAGCTCCCCCGCCGGCGACCAGGCCGCCGGCCTGCTGGCCGACCGCGAGCGGGTCAGCACCTCCGCCGTCATCCTCGCCGCCGCCGCGGTCCAGCTCGCCCGCCAGACCGGCGCCCGCGAGGCCGTCCTGCAGATCGTCGTCAGCAACCGGTTCCGCCCCGGCCTCGCCGACTCGGTCGGGCCCGCCTCGCAGGACGGGTTGTGCGTCATCGAGGTCGGCGACGACGAGCTCGGGCCGGTCATCGGCCGGGCCATGCGCGCCTCGATGCAGGCGTACCTGCACGCGCAGTACGATCCGGTCGCACTCGACGCCCTCGTCGCGCGGCTCGGCGACGTCGACCTGTCCTGCTCGTTCAACGACCGCCGCTTCGAAGCGCAGACCTCCGTCGCCGCCGCGGCGGGCGTCACCGCCGACGGCCTGCGTGCCGCGCTGCCGAGCACCACGCTCACTTGGGAGCCGGTCGAGCACTACGGCGCCCGCTATTTCCTGCACGTCAACGCCGTCCCCGGCGCGCTCGACCTCACCCTGTTCGCCGACACCAGCGTCTTCGACCGCGCCAAGGTCGAGGAGCATCTGCGCGGCATCGAGACGCTGCTCGTGGCAGAGGCACTCGGCGCGCTCGCCGTGGCCGTCTAGCCGCCGTCCGCCCAGCCGTTGTCCGCCTACGCCGACGCCACCTCCTGCACCCCCGGCGGGATGCTGCGCTTCACGCTCCTCGGCCCCGGCCCGGACACCGTCACGGTTCATGACGCCATCGACGACCGCCCGCTCCTGACGGCCGACGTCAACTATCCGATGTGGACACTCACCGTTCCCGAGGACTGGCCCAGCTCGCTCTACCGGGCGGTCTTCAAAAGCCGGAGCCAGGAGGTGTACTTCGTGGTGCGCCGTCCGGCCGGCGCCCCGTCCGCCGTCATCCTCGTCTCGGTGCCGTTCGCGACCTGGCAGGCGTACAACCGCTCCGGCATCCCCGGCGAGAGCCTCTACTACGCCGAGGAGCCGACCCGGGCGGCCCGCGTGTCGTTCGACCGCCCCGGCGGCGGACCGCCCCCGGAGCGCTGGGAGGACGGGCTGCTGCGCTGGCTGGGCCCGGCCGGGTACCGGGTCGACTACTGCTCCAATCTCGACCTGCACACCGACGGCCCGGCGCTGCTGCGCGGGTACCGCCTACTCGTCGTCAACGGCCACGACGAGTACTGGTCGAAGGAGATGCGCGACGCCGTCGAGTCCTTCACCGCGGCCGGCGGCAACGTCGCCTACTTCGCCGCCAACACCGCGTTCTGGCAGGTCCGATTCGAGGACGGCGACCGCACCATGGTCTGCTACCGCGACCCGGTTCGCGACCCCGTCGCCGCGCTCGACCCGGCGCGGACGACGGTCGAGTGGGCGGCGGCGCCGGTGCACCGCCCGGAGAACACGATGACCGGCGTCGCCTACCGCCACGGCGCCGGCGCATGGGGCGACTTCATGGACGTCATGAAGGAGACCGACTACACGGCCCGCTTCACCGACCACTGGGTGTTCGCCGGCACCGGCCTGCGCGACGGCGACCGGTTCGCACTCGGCGCGGTCGGGTACGAGACGGATGCCGCGCTGTACCAGGAGGTCGACGGCGTGCCGCGGATCACCGGCGGCGACGGCACGCCACCGTCGTTCGTCATCCTGGCGACCGCGGACCTGCGCCACTGGCGCCGGTACGGCCAGGGCGGCCACGCGACGATGGGCGTGTTCCGGCTCGGCGCCGGCACGGTGTTCAACGCGGCGACGGTAAACTGGGGCAACACGCTCTCCGACGGCGTGGTCGACCGGATCACCCGCAACGTCCTGGATCGCCTGTCGGCGCCTGCGGACCCGTCCCGCTGGGACGCGATCGGCCCGGTCCCGGAACTGATCGCGCTGGTCGCGTGCGAGCACGCCTTCTGGGCGCTGACCCCGGACGGCACGCTGCTGGTCCGCACCGCCTGCGCCCAGAACCTCCGCTGGCACCCGGCCTCACCCTCGCCGTCGCAGGATCCGCCGGTCTGCCTCGCGGCACCGCGCGAGGCCGTCGGCGGGATGGCGGTCGGGCTGTACGCTGTGACGCGGCGCGGGCGGCTGCTGCATCGGGAGCCGGTCCGGGAACCCGCGCCGTGGCAGGAGATCGGCACCGCACCGGATGGGGTGCTGGCGCTCGCCAGTGCCGACGGCTCGCTCTTCGCCGTCACCGCGGACGACCGGCTCCGCCGCCTGCCCCTTGCCCGGCTCGCCGAGGGCGACCACGCCTGGCCCGACGCCGGAGGCGCGGAGGGAGCGCTCGCCCTCACCGCGGCCGGCGGCCTGCTCTTCGCCGTAGACCGCGACCGCCGGCTGCGCACCCGGCTGCCGACCGTCACGCAGTCGCCCTGGACGGACCTCGGCCCGGCCGGCGACCGCACCGTCATCGCCGGCTACGACGGACACCTGGCCGGTGCCGGCGGCGACGGACTGCTGCGGTGGCGCGACATCGCCCGGGCCTGACCGACCCGCCGCCGCTCCAACTACACCATTATCTCATGCAATGCTTTTGTGATCACAGGTAGTGGTCGTTTGTCGGCAATTGTCGGCCGCCTATCTTCCGTTACCATGCCTCGA
The DNA here is from genome assembly GCF_040300025.1 of Dactylosporangium sp. NPDC000555. Classification (NCBI taxonomy): domain Bacteria; kingdom Bacillati; phylum Actinomycetota; class Actinomycetes; order Micromonosporales; family Micromonosporaceae; genus Dactylosporangium; species Dactylosporangium sp. NPDC000555. The sequence goes on from NZ_JBEPDB010000042.1 coordinate 45,011, forward strand.
TCACGGCGCCCACCCTGGTGATTCACGGCAGCGAGGATCCGATCTTCGCGGTGCCGCACGCCCAATCGTTAGCCGCACAGGTGCCCGGCGCGCGGCTGCACGTGATCCAGGGCATGGGACACAACTTCTTCTCGCCAGGACTACCCGAGCAGATCGCTGACCTCATCATCGACCACACGGCCACCTGACGTGCCATAGAAATCGTTGGCGTCGATGGCGGACAGGCTCATCCAGCCGGGGTCGGGCGGGGTGGCGTGCTCGGACGCGTCGCCGCGGAGGTCGACGGCGATCGCGGGTCGTTCGTCGATGCGCTGCGCCAGGGTGTAGAGGGTGGCCAGCGCGTGGACGCAGTGGGTCCGGCGGGCCGGGCAGGTGCACTCCACCGTCTGTTCTTCGGCTGGGACGGCGATCCCGATCCCCTCGCGCCGCAGGTCGGCTTCGAGCGCATCGGGCAGGTCTCCGGGTGCGAGGGCGGGGTGGCCGGCCCGCGCGTTGCTGGTGAGCCACGCCACGCGGCGGCTGGTCTGGCTGTCCCACGGCGGTAGCTGGATCTGGACGGCGTGCGTGATACCGCGCAGGGCGACCGTGGCGTGAATCCGGCCCGCCTGGATCGTGAGCGAGGTGACGCCGTCGTTGCGGGCGATGCTGCGCGCCTTGGGCAGGAGCGAGTTCGGTACGGCGACGTTCGAGGTCTCGATGGTCTTCAGCCAGGCCCGGCCCCAGGGGGTGGCACCGAACTCGGCCATCAGGTCAGCCTCTCGTCATCGAGCTGAAGGACGTTGCGCAGGTCGTCGTCGGAGAGGTCGGCGAGGGCGGCCTCCGTGTCGCCGGAGACGACGCCAGCGAGGGCTCGTTTGCTGTTGTGCAGCCGCGCGATGTGGTCCTCGACCGTGCCGCCGGTGACCAGGGTGTAGACGTTGAGGGTGCGTTGCTGGCCGATGCGGTGTGCCCGGTCGGTGGCCTGGTCTTCCACGGCCGGGTTCCACCAGCGGTCGTAGTGCAGGACGTGACTGGCGCGGGTCAGGTTGAGCCCGAAGCCGGCGGCGCGCAGGCTGAGCAGCAGGATCGGCGCGGCGTCGTCGTGCTGGAAGGCGTGTACGAGCCGGTCGCGCCGCTCGGCGCTCAGCCCGCCGTGCAGGAACGGGATCGGCGCTCCGCCGAGCACCTCGGTGAGGCGGCGGGAGAGCAGGTCGCCCATCGCGCGGTACTGGGTGAAGACGAGGGCACGGTCGTCGTCGTCGACGATCTCGTTGAGCATCTCGGTGGCCCGGTCGAACTTGCCGGAGCGCCCGGCCAGGCCGAGATCGTCGTCGTCGCCGAGAAACTGGGCGGGGTGGTTGCAGATCTGTTTGAGCGAGGTGAGCAGGGCGAGGACCCGGCCGCGGCGCTCGATGCCGGAGCCGAGGCCGGTCTTGAACGCCTCGTCGACTTCCCGCCGGTAGAGGCGGGCCTGCTCGCCGGTCAGGGTGCAGGCGATCGTGGAGTACTGCTTGGGCGGCAGGTCGGCGACGACGTCCGCCTTGGTCCGGCGCAGCAGGTGCGGCGCGACCAGCCCGTTGAGCCGCGCCGCGGCGGTCGCCGAGCGGCGCTGCTCGATCGGGGCGGCGAAGCGTTGCCGGAAGCGCGCCCGGTTGCCGAGCAGTCCGGGGTTGGTCACGTTGAGGATGGACCAGAGTTCCTCCAGCCGGTTCTCGATCGGCGTACCGGTCATCGCGAGCCGGATCGTGGCGGGAAGCCGCGCCGCCGCGCGGGTGGCGAGCGCGTCGGGGTTCTTGATCTGCTGTGCCTCGTCGAGCACCACCACGTCCCATTCGGTGGCGGCCAGCGCGTCCGCGTCGGTGCGCAGGATGCTGTAGCTGGTGACGACGACCGTTCCGGCCGGAACCGCGCTCGGCAGGGCACGGCTGGATCCGTGGTAGTCGAGCACCGGCACGTCCGGGGTGAAGCGGGCAAGCTCGCGCCGCCAATTGCCGACCAGCGAGGTCGGGCAGACCACCAGGTGCGGGCCCGCCGATGGACGGGTGGCCAGCAGGCAGACGGCCTGCAGGGTCTTGCCGACGCCCATCTCGTCCGCGAGCACACCGCCGCCTCCCACCCTGGGCAGGGCCCGCAGCCACGCCACCCCGGCGATCTGGTACGGCCGCAGCTCGGCCCGCACCGCCGCGGACCCGATCTGGACTCGGGTGGCGACGGCGTGCCGGAACTGCTCCAGCAGGGCGGCGGCGGTGGCGATCGCGGTGGCCTCGGGATTGAGCACGGTGTGCGCGGCCACGGGCATGCGGGCGGCCAGGTTGGCGAAGGCCTCGTCACCGCCGTCGGCGTCGACCAGGAGTACGGCGTCCCGCCACGCCCGCACCGACGCACCGCACGCCGCTCGACCCTCGCCGATGAGGGACCGCAGCGCCGGCACCGCGGCGTCAAGGTCGACGAGCCGCACCGGCACAGCCGCCGCCACCACGGTCGCGGCCGAGCCGTGCCGGCCGGCCGGCCGGAACCGCGAACCGGGCGGTGGCCGCCCGCCCGCCCGGCAGGCCGTGCTCTCGCAGTGCCGCGACGAGGTCCGGCACGCCCCACCAGGCCATCGCCGCCTCGGCGGGAAGGTAGATGGCCTGGAGCCGGCCGGGCAGCGTGGCCGGCTCCAGCGGCGCGACGGCGGCGGACTCAGACAACGGCCGCGTCACTCGAGCGGCGCGGCAGCAGGAAGCTGGCGGCGAACGCGACGGCCAGCAGGCCGATGCCGAGCCACAGGGAGGCCGCCATGGCGTTGCCGTAACCGGTGGCGACGCGTTCGGCTGTCCCGCCCGCGCCGCTGACCCTGGTGAAGAAGAACGTGCCGATCACGGCCACGCCGATCGACGCGGCCAGTTGCGTGATCGTGTTGTACAGGGCCGACCCGGATCCGGCGTCCGCCACGGGCACGTCGCTCAAGGTCAGTTGGGCCAGAGGCGCCACGAGCAGTCCCATCCCGGCGCCCGCTACCAACACGCCCCAGATCAGGTCCGTCCACCCGGTTTCCGGGGTGGCGCCCGCCGCCGCGTGCGCGACGAGAGCGAAGCCGAGCGCCATGACGACGAGCCCGATCTGCGCCGTCAACCGGCCGATCCGGGGCAGCAGCAGCGCCGCCGAGACGGTCGCGAACACCGGCACCGCCACCGACCAGGGCAGAATCGCCAGGCCCGCCGCCATCGGGCTCATCCCGAGCCCAACCTGCAGGAACAGCATGAAAACCAGGAAGAAGCCCATCGTCGGGACGAAGAACAGCAACTGGACGAGCAGGCCACCCTGGACCGACCGGAACCGGAACAGCGACATCCGCAGCAGCGGAACCCCGCCGCGCACGGCGACCCGCCGCTGGTAGGACACGAACACCGCCAGGACCGCCACGCCGGCGACCATGGAAACGTACGTCCACGCCGGCCAGTGACCTCGGTCGGCGCCGCCGATCAGCGGGTACAGCAGCAGCAACAACCCGACCGCCGAGAGCACCACGCCCGGGAGGTCGAGCGCCGCCCTCGTGGACGTGCGGCTGTCCGGAAGCAACTTCACCGAAGCGGCGACGGCGAGCACGGCGATCGGGACGTTCGCCCAGAAGATCGATCGCCAGCCCCAGCCCGAGTCCAGCAGCAGCGGACCCACGATCGGCCCGAGCGTCGCGGCCAGCCCGGACAACGCCGAGAACGCCGCCATCGGACCGCCCCGCTCGGCCGGCGTGTACATCACCTGGATCTGGGACAACACCTGCGGGATCATCGCGGCGGCGAACAGCCCCTGCAGCACCCGTGCGGCGACCAGCATGTCCGCGTTCAACGACAGGCCACACAGGGCCGAAGCGGCCGCGAACCCGGCGATACCGGCGACGAAGACGCGCTTGTGCCCGACGAGATCACCCAGCCGGGCGCCGCTGACCATGCCCAGCGCGAGGGCGAGGGTGTAGCCGGCCTGGATCCACTGCAGATGCGCCGGGCTGGCCGACAGGTCCGTCTGGATCGACGGCACGGCGACGTTGAGGATCGTGACACTGATCAGGTCCATGAACGCCGCGAGCAGGATGACGAGCAGGGCCAGCGCCCGCTTGCTGCCGACCGCGGCGCCGGTGGCGAGTGTTGAGTCGTGCGACAAGATGGCTCCTCTGCAGGTCGCGGTACACTCGTTGCGTGACACAATCATTGCGTCACGCAAACTACAAGGAAGTCGGTCACCGGTGCAAATGAGGGATGAGCAACATCACGGCCGGACGGGCACGGACCGGGATGACGTGGTCGACCAGGTCATCGACGCGTTTCCGGACTGGATCAACACGCTCGTCCATCTCAACGGCCTGATCGCCGAACGGATGGGGGTCGTGGCGTCGGACTTCCACTGCCTGCACGCGCTCGCCCGCGGCGGCCCCACCACCGCCAGCGCCCTCGTCGAGCGGGTCGGCCTCACACCCGGATCCGTCTCACGCATGATCGACCGGCTCGAAGCCGCGGGCTGCATCAAGCGGGTGCCCGACCGGGCAGACCGGCGCCGGACGCTCATCGAACCGACCGCGGAGGGCCTGAACCGGGTTTCCGCCTACTACGCCGGGCTCACCGCACGCACCCGCGACGACCTCACGGTTCTCGACGACGGCCAGCTACGTGCGCTGCTGCGCTTCATAGCAGCGGCCGGCCACAGCGCCGCCGCCGAGGTCGACAGACTGCGGTCCGACGAGCGCGGCCGGAAGCCGTGAGCGTCTTTCCAGCGAGTTCGCCGGTGCCACGGGTGCAAAACCCGGGGGTTCCGGCAAACGTCGCGGCTGTAATCATGGCCTGTGCCAGGCTGAATCCGGACCGCCGATGACGAGCGGCTCGCGTGCGCGGCTGCCTTCGTATAGCGGCGTTCATGATTTGCCGCTTCGCCGGGCTCCGTAGGAGGCCCGGCCGGGACTGAGGACCGATCATGCCGTTGACCACCAGCGCGGCGAACGGCCGCGCCACCGACGTCCGTCAACCGAACGTCATGAAGACCAGTCAGAACCCCGCCCGGTCGGCGCAGCGACCCGCCGACAACGGGTCCAGCCGGCGCCAGGCCCGCTCCGTCGCCAAGCAGCAGCAGGCCGCCGAGCGCATTGCCTCGGCCACCGCCGAGATCTCCGCCCAGAACGCCGAGGCGTCGGAGGCCTCGCGGCAGCTCAGCGACTCGATGCAGCAGATCGCCGCCGGCGCCGAGCAGTCCTCCGGCGCCACCCAGCAGAGCCTTACGGTGATGACCCAGGTCGAGGAGCGGGTCGGCCAGCAGCAGACGGTCACGCGCCGCATCGCCGATCTCAGCCAGGCACTGCAGACCCTGCTGGTCGAGACGCGGGTCGGCATCAGCGGCCTGCTCGGCAACGTCGAGCGGGCCTCGGCGCGGCAGACCGCGTCGGTCGCGACGATCTCGGAACTGGAGAAGCAGGCCGACGAGATCGGCGAGATCGTCAAGACCGTCGCGCACATCGCCGACCAGACCAACCTCTTGGCGCTCAACGCGGCGATCGAGGCTGCCCGGGCCCGCCAGCACGGCAAGGGCTTCGCCGTCGTCGCCGACGAGGTGCGAACGCTCGCCGAGACCAGCGAGCGCAGCGCCCGGCAGATCCGCGACCTCATCGACGAGGTGCGCACGAGTGTGACCAGCATCGCCTCCGGGGTACAGCAGTCCGCCGAGACGGCCCGCGGCGAGGTCGAGAAGGGCAAGGCGATCACCGAGCAGCTCGAGGCGATCCGGGACGACATGGCGATGATCATGACCGGCGCCACCGAGATGGCCGCTGCGGCCGTGCAGGCACAGCGGGCCACGGCCGACGCGAAGGCCCGGTCGGAGGAGATCGCCGCCGCGGCCGAGCAGCAGTCGGCCGCGTGCGAGGAGTCGCTGCAGACGGTCGCCCAGCAGAGCCAGGCGCTGCAGCAGAGCGAGCAGGCGGCCGAGGTGCTCGCCGAGATCGCCGAGGGGCTGCGCACGAGCACCGACATCAGCAAGAGCGCGGAAGAGGTCGCCTCGACCGCCGAGGAGCTCTCCGCCGCCGTCGAGGAGATCAACCGCGCCGCCGGCCAGATCAGCACGGCGGTCAACGAGATCAACGCAGGCGCGCGTACCGCCGCCGAGAAGGGCGCGCAGACCGCGGAGGCCGTGACGCAGATCGAACAGGGCGCGCAGCTTTCCGCCACCCGGGGCGGCGCCGCCGTCGAACGGGCCGACAACATGCTGACGCAGCTGGCCGGCAGCAGGGTCTCCGTCGACTCGATGATCGCGGCGATCGAACAGGCGGCCAGGGACGGCATCGAGAACGTCCGCAAGGTCGCCGAGCTGGAGCAGATCTCCCGGCGGATCGACAAGATCGTCGACGCGATCGCCAACGTGTCGATCCAGACGAACATGCTCGCTGTCAACGGCTCGGTCGAGTCCGCCCGCGCGGGCGAGTTCGGCAAGGGTTTCGCCGTCGTGTCGACCGACATCCGCAACCTGGCCCGCGACTCCGCCGAGAACGCCGACCGGATCAAGGACCTGGTGAAGGCGGTACAGGACCGCACCGTGGAGGTACGCGCGGACCTGGACGAGACGAGCCGGCAGGCGCTCGCCGAGGTCGAGGCCGCCCGGGTCACCACCGCCCGGCTCGTGGAGATCGAGCGGGACATGAACGAGGTGCGCGCCGGCAACCTCGAGGTGCGCGGCTCGGCCGAACACATCGCCACCGCCCTCGGCCAGGTCAAGACCGGGCTGGACCAGATCGCCTCGGCGGCCAACCAGGCCGAGCATCTGGCGACGCAGGCGTCCACCGCGGCGCGCGAGCAGGCGCAGGGCGCCGAGGAGCTCGCCGCGGCCGTGGAGGAGATCGCCGCGCTCGCCGACGAGCTGCAGAACGGCTGAGCCGGTACGCCGTGGAGGAGCCGAACATCATGAGCGAGCAGGACACGGCGGGGATGCCCGCCGACGGTGACAGCGCGGACTACGTCACGTTCGACATGGCCGGGGAGCGCTACGCGTTTCCGATGAGCCGCGTGCACGAGATCATCCGGATGCCCGGCGTCGTGAAGGTGCCGCTCGGCCCGCCGAGCCTGGAGGGGCTGGCGAACCTGCGCGGCCGGGTGCTGCCGGTGGTGAGCCTGCGCCGCTGCTGCGACCTGGAGCAGACCGAACATGACGAGACGACCCGGGTCGTGGTCGTCGACAGCGGCGTGCCGCTCGGCTTCGTCGTCGACCGCGTCGCGAGCGTGATCAGCGTCGACCCGGACGTCGTCGAGCCGGCCGAGTCGGTACAGGCGACGGTGAGCTCCGACGTGCTCGTCGGCGTGATCAAGAGCGAGGACGGCGCGATGACGTCGATCCTCGACGTCGACGACCTCATCGCCGCCCAGTTCGCCGGTGTGGCGACCGGCCGCGGGGGCGTCGACACGATCGCGGCCGCCGGTGCCGCCGGCGAGGGCACGGTCGAGGACGACGGCGACGACACGCTGGAGCTGGTGAGCTTCGCGGTCGAGGGGCAGGAGTACGCGCTGCCGATCGACCAGGTGCAGGAGATCGTGCAGGCGCCGGAGTCGGTCAGCCACGTGCCCAATGCCGCGGCGCGGGTGCTGGGCGTGATGGACCTGCGCGGCCGGCTGCTGCCGGTGGTGAGCATGCGACGCGTCTTCGGGCTGCCGGCCGCCGACCTGGAGCCGCAGAACCGCATTGTCGTCGTGTCGCTCGACGGCGGGGTCGTCGGCGTCGTCATGGACACCGTCCGCGAGGTGCTGCGGGTGCCCAACGAGCTCGTCGCGCCACTGCCCGGCGTCATCGCGACCGGCGGCAGGGCGACCGAGGTCGAGGCGGTGTGCCGGCTCGACGGCGGCAAGCGGCTGGTGTCCGTACTCAGCGTCAACCGCATGTTCGACTCGCCGGAGATCCGCCAGGAGCTGCAGGAGCGGCAGGACGGCGAGCCGGCGCCGGAGCAGACCGAGGAGCGCGGGATGGCAGACGACGGGCGCGGCGACGAGGAGCTGTTCGTCGTCTTCCGGCTCGACGAGGAGGAGTACGCCGTCGACGTCGACGCGGTCCAGGAGATCATCCGGGTGCCCGAGGCGCTCATCCACGTGCCGAAGACGTACGACTTCGTCGAGGGCCTGGTGAACCTGCGCGGCACGGTGCTGCCCGTGGTCGACCTGCGGACCCGGCTCGGTGTGCCCAGGGCGGAGCGGGACGAGCGGCAGCGCATCATCGTGCTGATCCTCGGCGGGGTGCGCACCGGCTTCATCGTCGACTCCGTCGCCGAGGTGGCCCGGGTCAGCCGGGCGGCGCTCGAGCCGGCACCGGAGCTGTCCGCCGAGCAGGCCAAGATCGTCTCGCGGGTGGCGAACCTGCACCAGCAGCACCGCATGCTCCTGCTCGTCCAGGTCGGCCAGCTGCTCGGCGCCGACGGCGCCGCGGCGCTCGAGGACGTCCTGGCGCAGCGGGAACTGACCGCCGCCTGAGGCCCGTCCGATGCCAGCAACGACGGTGCTCGTCGTCGACGACTCGGCGCTGATGCGCAAGGTGCTCCGGCAGATCCTGCTCGACGCCGGCGACTTCGAGGTGCACACCGCGCGCAACGGCGCCGACGCTTTGGAGCAGATCGGGCGCGTCGAGCCCGACGTGGTGACCCTGGACGTCAACATGCCCGAGATGGACGGCCTGACGTGCCTGGCCGAGATCATGCGGGAGCGGCCCCGGCCGGTGGTGATGGTCTCCTCGCTGACCGAGCACAACGCCCTGGTCACGCTGGAGGCGCTGCAACTGGGCGCGGTGGACTACGTGCCGAAGCCGGGCGGCACCGTGTCGCTGAACCTGGCGGACGTGACGCAGGAGCTTGTCCGGAAGGTCAGGTCCGCCGCGGCCGCGCGCCCGAGCCGCGCCCAGGGGCTCAGGCAGCGGCTGCGGGCCCAGCGGGAGCGCGCCCGGATCGAGGAGCCGCCGCCGGCGCGCACCCGGCCGGCGCGGGTCGAGCTCGTGCTCATCGGCTCTTCGACCGGGGGGCCGGCGCTGCTGTCCGAGCTGCTGCCGCAGCTACCCGCGTCGCTGCCGGCGCCGGTGGTGGTGGCCCAGCACATCCCGGCGACCTTCACCGCGCCGTTGGCCCGCCGGCTCGACGAGGTGTGCCAGCTGCGCGTGCAGGAGGTGGATCGGACCACCCCCGTACGGCCCGGCAACGTCTACATCGGTCGGGGAAACGCCGACGTGGTCGTCGCGCGATGCCCGGACGGGCTTGTGGTCAAGTCCGTCCCGGCCAGCGACGAGTACCACTGGCGCCCGAGCGTCGACCGGCTCGTCGCCTCGGCCCGGCGCGACTGCGACCCGAGCCGGCTGGTCTGCGTCCTGCTGACCGGCATGGGCGACGACGGCGCGGCGGAGATGGCCGCCGTCAAACAGGCCGGCGGCCGCACCATCGCCGAGTCCGAGGAGACGGCCGTCGTGTGGGGCATGCCCGGCGAGCTGGCCCGCCGCGGCGGCGCTACCGAGGTGCTGCCGTCCCACGCCATTGTCGGCCGGCTCGTCGAGTGGACCAGCTGAGCAGCGGAAGGAACGCCATGGCACTGGTACGACGCGACAGCACCACGGCACCGGACGACGACGACCCGCAGGTCCTGGGGCGGCGGCTCACCGACCCCGACGCCGAGATTCGCCGCCGCGCGGCGCTCGGGCTCGACGGCGTGGCGGAGGCGGTTCCGGCGCTGCTGGCGCGCGTGCCCGTCGAGACCGACCCGGCGGCGCGCGAAGCCGTCCTCACCACCCTCGCCGCCCTCGACCGCGCCGACGTCGCCGCCGGCCTGGTCCCCCACCTGGCCAGCGACGACGCGGCCCTGCGCACGGCGGTGTCCGGCGCGCTGGCCGCGATGCCGGCCTCGGTGCCGGCGCTGCTGCCGGCGCTGCTCGCCAACCCCGACCACGACGTGCGCATCATGACGGCGATGGTGCTGGCGGACCTGCCGCACCCCGGCGCGGCGGACTGGCTCGCCGGGATCGTCGCGACCGACACCCACCCCAACGTCGTGGCCGCCGCGGTCGACGCGCTGCTGCCCATGGCGGGCCCCGGGCACGTCGAGGTCCTGGCGGCGGTACCGGCGCGGTTCCCCGGCGACCCGTTCCTGCGCTTCACGATCGACGCCGCCCTGCCGGCGCTGCGGGAGGCGCCGGCATGACCAGGGCGACACCGACCGAGGAGTTCCGGCTCACCGACGCCGAGTTCGAACGGCTCCGCGAGTACTTCTACAAGCGCACCGGCATCCAGTTCACTCCGGCCAAGCGGTACTTCGTGGACAAGCGCATCGAGGCGTGCGTGCGCGGGTCCGGCCAGCCCAGCTTCGCCGCGTGGTTCAGTGCCCTGCGCGTCGGCGACCGGCCGGAGATGCTGCAGGCGCTCACCAACCAGCTGACCGTCAACGAGACGTACTTCATGCGCGAGGACTACCAGTTCGACGCGCTGCTCGACCCGGTGCTGCCGCGCCTGCTCGCCGAGCACGCCCGGGCGGGCCGGCCGCGGGGGCCGATCCGGATCCTGTCGCTGCCGTGCTCGACGGGCGAGGAGCCGTACTCGATCGCCATGCGGCTGCTGGAGGAGTGGCCGGAGATCGACCGGGTCGACGTCGAGATCCACGCCGCCGACATCGACAGCGATGTGCTGGCCCGCGCCCGGCACGGCAGCTACGGCGCCCGGTCGCTGCAGCGCGTGCCGAAGCCGTGGCTGGCCAAGTACTTCCGGTCCGTCACCGCCGGCCGCTACCAGATCGAGGATGCGATCCGCGGGGCGGTGACGTTCCACCGGGTGAACGTCTGCGACACCCACGCCATGCGGGTCTTCGCCGGGTTCGACGTCATCTTCTGCCGCAACGTGCTCATCTACTTCGACGAGCTGTCCAGCCGGCGCGCCGCGGAGAACCTCTTCGGCGCGTTGCGCCCCGGCGGGTACCTCATGCTCGGCCATGCCGAGTCGATGAGCCGCATCTCGCCGATCTTCACCCCCGAACGACTGCCGCAAGGCATCGCCTACCAGCGACCGACGGGAGCATCCGCATGACAGGCGTGACCGGTCCTAGCGACGCCGGATGCGTGCTGGTGGTCGACGACGCCGCCACGGTCCGGATGTACCACAGCCGGCTGCTCGCCGGCGCCGGCTTCCACGTCGAGCAGGCCGCCAACGGCCTGGAAGCCGTCGAGTCGGCACTGGTGCGCCCGTTCGACCTGTACATCGTCGACGTCAACATGCCGAAAATGGACGGCTACGCCTGCGTACGGGCCCTGCGCGGGGAGACGGTGACGACCACCGCGCCGATCGTGATGATCAGCACCGAGGACCGGCCCGGCGACGCCGAGCGCGCCTACCGCGCGGGCGCCAACCTGTACCTCGTCAAGCCGGTCGACGCCGAACGGCTCGTCCGCGTCGCGACCATGCTGGCCGGCCCGCCGGCAGGGGCGAGGGAGCGGTGAACCCGCTGCTCGCACAGTTCCTCGCGGAGGCCGGCGACCTGCTCGACCAGGTCGGCGACGGGCTGCTGCGGCTGGAGCTCGACCCCGGCGACGCGGCACGCGTCAACGAGGTCTTCCGCGCCGCGCACACGCTCAAGGGCTCCTCGGGGCTGTTCGAGTTCCCGGAGCTCACCAGCCTCACGCACGCCGCCGAGGATCTGCTCGACGCGGTGCGCGCCGGCCGCGTGCCGCTGGACTCCGCGATGACCGACGACCTGCTCGCCACCTTCGACCTGATCCGCGGCTGGCTCGCGCACGTGACCGTCGAGGAGCGGCTGCCCGGGGGCGCCGACGCCGACGCCGCCGCGCTGATCGAGCGGCTCCGCGCGCCGATCGGCGGCCAGGCGGCCGACATGCCGGCGGGCCGGACCGCGGGGGTTGCCCGGCACGCGCCGGACTGGGTCGCGCACCTCGGCGCGCGGGTGGTCGCCGAGCTCGCCGACTGGCTCGACACGACCTCGGCGACGATGCGATTCGTGCGCTATCTGCCCGACGAGGGCTGCTTCTTCCGCGGCGAGGACCCGCTACTCTTCGTGCGCCAGGTCCCCGCGCTGGAGCACCTCGCCGTGCTGCGGCCCGACGCCTGGCCCGCGCCGGACGACTACGACGAGTACGCCTGCCTGCTCGGCTTCGTGCTGGCCACCCGGGCGGCGGCCGGCGAGCTGGAGTACGTCTTCCGCTACATCGCCGAGCAGGTCGAGATCGTCGAGCTGGACGCCGCCGCGCTGCGCAGCCCAGCTGCCGCGCCCGTCCCGGCCGGCACCGGGCCGGCGTCGCACGCCGACGCCGACGCGCTGGCCGTGCTGGAAGCGGCGCTGCGGACGCTGGAGCCGCACGACGAGGACGGGCCGCCCGGCGGTGGCCCGAGCGCGACCCATCTGGGCTCCGTGGCGCATGCGGCCGCCGCGGCGGCCCGCGCGCTCGGCGCGCCCGTCGAGCTCGACCCCGCCGACGCCGCGGGCATGCGCGCGAGCATCCGGTCGCTGCTCGAGCGGGCCCGCACCGCCGGCGGCGAGCCGGGGCCGGCGGCCACCGCGGCCGACCGGCGCACCGGCGAGCCCGACCGCCGCGCGGCCGACGCCGACCCGGGCCAGGTCGGCTCCCGCGTGCTCAAGATCGACCAGGCCAAGGTCGACCGCCTCATGGAGCTGGTGGGCGAGCTGAACGTGGCCAAGAACGGCCTGACGTTCCTCGCCGAGGCCGCCGAGGAGGAGTACGGCAGCCGGGCGCTGAGCCGGCGGATCAAGGATCAGTACGCCGGGCTGCACCGCATCGCCGAGGAACTGCAGTCGGCGGTCATGGACGTGCGGATGCTGCCGCTGTCGGTGTCCTTCTCCCGCTTCCCCCGGCTCGTGCGGGACCTGAGCCGGCGGCTGGGCAAACGCATCAAGCTCGTCACCGAAGGCGAGGACACGATGGCCGACAAGGACGTCATCGAGGCCCTCGCCGACCCGCTGGTCCACCTGGTACGCAACAGCCTCGACCACGGCATCGAGCCGCCCGAGGAGCGCACCGCCGCCGGCAAGCCCGCCCAGGCCTCCATCACGCTGTCCGCGGTCGCCGACGGCGACGCGGTGATCGTGGAGGTCGCCGACGACGGCCGGGGCATCGACCCGGCCCGGGTGAGACAGCGAGCATACGAGCGCGGCCTCATCGACGAGGAGGAGCTCGAGACCCTCGGCGACGCCGACGCCGTCAACCTCATCTTCCAGCCGGGCTTCTCCACCGCCGAGCAGGTCTCCGACCTCTCCGGCCGGGGCGTGGGCATGGACGCGGTGCGGGCCAGCGTGGAGCGGCTGGGCGGCGCCGTCACCATGCGCTCCGAGCCCGACGCGGGCACCGTCACCCGCCTGCGGCTGCCGCTGTCCATGGCCGTCACGCAGGTCATGGTCGTCAGCGTCGCCGGGCAGCGCTTCGGCGTCCCGGTCGACCTGGTCGTCGAGACGGTACGGGTGCCGCGCGCCGGGCTGGCCCAGGTGCAGCACCAGGACGTGGTCGTGCTGCGCGACGAGGTGGTGCCGGTCGTCGACCTCGCCGGCACGCTCGGGATGCCGTGGCAGCCCGACCCGGCCGCCGACCACGCCGTGCTCGTCGTCAACGTCAGCGACAGCAAGGCGGGACTGCTCGTCGAGCACTTCCACCGGGAGGTGGACGTGATCCTCAAGCCGATGGAGGGGCTGTTGCGCGACGCGGGCCAGTTCGTCGGTACCGCCCTGCTCGGCGACGGGCTCGTCCTGCTCGTGCTCAACCTCAAGGAGGTGCTCAGCCTTGGCGCTCGAGCTGCGTGAGGACACCGGGACGCTGAGCGGTGCGGTCACCGTCGAGGAGGTCGAGGAACTCGTCGCGTGGCTGCGCCGCACGCCGGGCGCACGGCTCAGCCTCCACAACTGCAACCATCTCCATACCGCCGCTTTCCAGGCGCTTCTCGCCTTCGCGCCGAAGGTAACGGCGGCACCAGTCGACGGCTTCCTCGCAGTGCGGCTGCTTCCGGTGCTGGATCCACCGAACGCTGCCGTACCCGAGGGAGGACACCATGACGACCGTGATGCTGGTTGACGACTCGACGACGATGCTGATGAGCCTGAAGACCATCCTGACCAAGGCCGGTTACGACGTGGAGACCGCCGGCCACGGCCGGGAGGCGCTGGACAAGCTCTCCGGCGGCCTGCGGCCCAACCTCATCATCTCCGACGTCAACATGCCGCACATGGGCGGCATCGAGTTCACCCGCGAGGCGCGCAAGGCCGCCGGCATGCGCTTCACCCCGATCCTCATGCTCACCACCGAGTCCGAGCAGACCACGCGCGCCGAGGCCAAGACCGCCGGGGCCACCGGCTGGCTGGTCAAGCCGGTCGCGCCGGACCAGTTGCTCGGCGTCATCAAACAGGTCGTGCCCGGTGCCTGACGCGCGGCCCGGCCACCGGCCGCCGAGGGGAGTACGACGGTGCGATCGCTCAGGGAACGGCTCGGCGCCGGCAGGCAGCACGAGCCCACGGAAGCGCAGGCGGTCCGGCAGGTCGTGAGCGCGGCGCTCGGCGAGCTGCCGGCGTATTGCGACGTGATCACCGCGCACCTCCACGACGTGGTCGAGCACACCGCGGAGGCCGCCGAGTCGATCGTGGCACGGATGGTCCACGTCGACTCGCTCGCCGGGGACATGGCCGAGCACGTGGCCGGGCTCGCCGGCGCGCTGCGGCACACGCAGGCGCAGGCTGGCGAGGCGAGCGAGGCGGGCGCCCAGCTCGTCGACCGCCTCGTGCGCTACTTCGTCGAGCGCGACCGCCGGGTGCGCGAGCTCGTGGCGGAGATGCGCGGCCTGCGCACGCACGTCGCGGCGATCCACGAGGTGAGCAAGGCGACGAACATCCTTGCGCTCAACGCGATGATCGAGGCGGTACGGGCCGGCGAGGCGGGGCGTGGCTTCGCCGTCGTCGCCGACGAGGTACGCAAGCTGGCGGAGCGCTCGGCCGGCGCGGCCGGCGGGATCGACTCGAGCCTCACCGACCTCACCGCCCGCCTCGACGCGGTGCTGTCCGACGACAGCGGCTTCGACAACGACCCCGGCGGTGGCCTCGGCGACGCCGCGGTTCCGGCCGAGCCGGACGCGCCGGCCGACAGTGCCATGACCCGGCGCCTGGCGGGGATCGCCGAGGCGCAGCGGCGGGTGACCGCCATGATCGGCGACACGCTGCGGGAGACGATCGACGCCGCCGACGAGGTGCGCCGCAGCTCCGACGCGCTGTCGGCGGAGACGACCGACGCCGTCGGCCACGTGCAGTTCCAGGACATCGGGCGACAGATGATCGAGCACGTGATCGGCGCCGTCGAGGACATGCGCCGCGCGACCATCGACGCACGCCGCTACGCCGACGCCGAGCTGCCCGCCGAGGAACTGCTGCGCCAGATGACCAACGTCGAGGACCTGCGGCGCCGGCACGTCATGGCCCAGCAGCGCCTCACCCACGGCACGGCGGTCGGCGGGGCACACGACCGGCAGCCGGCCACCGACGCGATCGAGCTGTTCTGAGGCTTTACGGCGATCACCTCGCGCGGACGGCGTTGGCGTAGCCCATGCCCATCGCCTCGCGCACCTCAGCCAGGGTGCCCTCGGCGATCTCGTTGGCCCGTGCGTTGCCTCGGCGGAGCACTTCGTCGAGCAGGTCCGGCTCGGCGACGATGTCGCGGCGGCGAGCGCGGTGCGGCCCGAGGAAGGCGTTGACCGCGTCCGTGGCCAGTCGCTTGAGCTGTCCGCTGCCGGCGTCGGCGATGCGATCGGCGACCTCCTCCGGCGTCTCGTCGAGGCACAGCGCCGCCACGGACAGCAGGCCGCTGACCCCGGGGCGGCCTTGCGGGTCGTAGGTGATCCGCCGTTCGCTGTCGGTGCGGGTGCGCCGGATCACGGCGGCGGTCTCGTCGTCGCTCATCGACAGGGCGATGGCGTTGCCGTAGCTCTTCGACATCTTCCGGCCGTCCAGCCCGGGGACCTCCGGCGCGTCGGTCAGCAGCGCTTCGGGCTCGGGAAACAGCGGCGCATAGCGGCTGTTGAAGCGCCGGGCGATCACGCGGGTCTGCTCGACATGCGGCAGGTTGTCCTTGCCGACCGGGACCAGGTTGGCCTTGCAGAACAGGATGTCGGCGGCCTGGTGCACCGGATAGGTCAGCAGCAGACCGCTCAGCGCCCGGCCAGATGCGAGCTGCTCGGCCTTGACTGTCGGGTTGCGGTGCAGCTCCGCCTCGGTGACCAGGCTCAGGAACGGCACCAGCAACTGGTTCAGGGCGGGAACGGCCGAGTGAACGAAGATCGTCGTCCGGTCGGGGTCGAGGCCGGCGGCCAGGTAGTCGGCGATCGCCTCGCGCACGGACTCCGCCACGTTGTCGGCGATGTCGCGGTCGGTAATGACCTGGTAGTCCGCCAGGATCAGGAATGTGTCGACGCCGCGTTGCTGCAACCGCACCCGCTCACGGACCGACCCGAAGTAGTGCCCCAGGTGCAACGCCCCGGTGGGGCGGTCCCCGGTCAGGACCCGAAAGGCGTCCGGGTGCTCGGTGATGCGCCGCTCCAGCTCCGGCATCCGTGCGGCGGTGACGGTGAACGAATCCATGTGTGCTCCCCTTGAACAGGAGGCCGCACAACAGAGGTCACCGCGCCTTCGCGGGCTGCCGTGCAGCCCGCGACAATGCGTCATCCGGCTGCTACCGCAGCCACCACCACGAGGAACGGGTCAGACGCACGACGGGAAGACTACCCCACAGGTCCTGTACATGCGGCTCACCAGGCGGTGAGATCCTCGGAGTAGCCGCCGCCGAAGACGTGGCGGGCGTGCTCGCGCATGCGTGGACCATAGGTGCGGTCGGCGGCCAGCGACGAGTAGCCAGGACCACGCTCGACGCCCAGCACGTTTGCGGTGTCGGCGAGGTACACGTCGAAGCCCGGGTACATCAGCTCGATGCACGGCAGGTCGTCGACGTCGAGGGCGAAGACCGGATACTCGCCCTCCGCGTCGGGAGTGCCGGTGGCCAGCACCCGGCGGGAGTCGCTGCCGCCCGGCAGCAGGAAGCACTCGCCGAACCGGTCGGCCAGCTCCGGCGTGTCGTACACCGAGCCGAGCCCCTCCCCGTACGCCTCGAGCGCGATGCTCGCCAACGACCGCGGCGCGAGCCGCCCGGCGTCGTCGAACCACCCGTGGCGGCGCAGCATGGTGGTGTCGAACGCCAGCCAGCGCCGCAGGCTCGCCGGCAGCGGCCGCCCGCTGGGAAACGCCGCGACGCCGTCCAGCGGCACGGGCTCGCCGTCGACCCACGGTCCGGCCCACCGGTCGTAGTCGAGCACGAGACGGCCGGGGTCGGCCCGGACGGACAGAATGACGCGATCGACGAGGGCCGCACCGTGCACGGCGTCGTTCGGGGCCGAAACCATACACGACCTTCTACCGCACGCCACTCCCCCGCCGCGCACCGCCCCGGCCGCGCGGCGCGGGCGAGGTCAGCCGGTGATCCGCTCCGGCTCGATCGTCAGCAGCAGCCGCACCTGGTCCCGCCCGCCGAACCACGGGTAGGGCCCGCCGAGGTAGCGGTGCGAGAGTGTGTCGATGTGCTCGGCGGCACCCTCCTCGGTCATCGCCACCACGCGGCCGCGGATCTGGAAGTACCGGCGCGGCTCGGCCGGGTCGCCGACGGCGAGCGCGACGCGCGGGTCGCGCTCGATGTTGCGCACCTTCTGGTGGCCGCGCACGGTGTTGACGAGTACGTGATTGCCGTCGGTGTCGACCCAGGTCTGCGTGATCTGCGGCGAGCCGTCCGGCATGAGGGTGGTCAGGTAACACAGGCTCGCGCCTTCGAGCAGGCGCAGGAGTTCGTCGGGAATATCCACCATCGGAACGGTACGCCGGCTCCCCATTGTGCGTTCACCCGCTCGAGCCGGCGTCCGCCGTCCACGGCGCGTTCAGGACTGGCGTCGAAGGTCGCGCACGGAGGACGGCAGCAGCGCCATGAGGGTCGCCGCGGCCATGACGGCCGCTATGACGAGGAGCCAGCCGCGTTCGCCGACGCTCTCAGCGACAGGACCGGTGAGCGCCAGTCCGAGCGGTCGCATCACGAACGAGCCGACCTGGTCGAAGGCGAAGACTCTCGCGAGCTTGTCGGGGGCGATGTTCTGCTGGATCGCCAGGTCCCAGTTGACGCTGAACACCTCGAGGCCGAGGCCGTGCAGGAAGGCGCCGAGCAGCATGACCGGCAGCGGGACGGGTAAGGCCATCGCCAGCGGAAAGCAGGCGGTCAGGGCGAGGAAGGCCGTGCCGGCGAACAGCATCCGACTGGGGCGGTACCGCAGGCTGATGACGCCACCGACCATGAAACCGACCATCAGCGCCGCCAGGGCCCAGCCCCACGCCGCCTCGCCGAACAGCCTGGTGATCCGGACCGGGCCGAGGACGCCCTGGGCGCCGCCGTACATCAGGTGATAGATCAACGCCTGCACCAGGAGCATCCACAGCCACGTGTGGCGGAAGACTTCGCGCGCTCCGGCGCCCAGGTCGCTGAGCACCGAGCGCGCCGCGGGGGCGGCCAAGGGCTTGACGTTCATGGCGGTGAAGCAGACCGCCGATGCGGCGAAGGTCGCGGCGTCCACGCCGATCGCCCAGCCGGGTCCGAACAGCCCGACCAGCAGGCCGGCGAGGCTGAAGCCCGCGACCATGGCGGTGTTCTGCGACAGCCGCAGCACCGAGACCGCGGTCGGCAGCGCCGAGGCGGACACCGTCTGCGGGAGCACGGCGCGGGAGCTCGGCCCGGCGATCGCGGCGAGGGCTCCGTTGACGGCGCTCATGACGGCCAGCATCGGCACGCTCGCGAGGCCGGTCGCGAGGCTGATCGCCACGACGGCCTGGGACAGGCAGGCCAGCACGGCGGCGCCGCGCATCAGCAGCGTGCGGGAGAACCGGTCGCCGAGCACGCCGGCGAAGAGGGTGGTGATGACATCGACGAGCGCGTAAGCGGCCACCACCAGGCCCAGGTCGGTGGCCGAGCCGCCGAGATGCAGCACCGCGAGCGCCATGGCCACGGGAGTGATCGCCGACCCGAGACCGATCAGTGTGCGTCCGGCCAGCAGCCAGCGGAAGGGCGTCGAACGCCAGGGCGAGGTCGTCTCCCGTGACGGGAGCAAGACATCGGTCATAACCGCAAGGTATTTCGCTAGCGAATTTTTTGTCAACGAACTTTTCGCTGGCGAACGGCTGCTAGTATTCGATCATGGGCCAGGACTTCGCCGATCGACATGTCGCCCGCTGGCGGGACCATTGGATCGACACGCCCTTCGACGACAAGGTCGAGGCCGCCACGGTTCGCCTCGCGCGGATCGCCCGCTACTTCCGGGAGAGCACCAACGCGGCGGTCACTGCGGTGGGTCTGCAGCACTTCGAGTACGAGACCTTGCACATGTTGATGGTCCGTGACACGCCCGGTCACGCATCGCCGCGGGCGCTCGCGGAAGACCTGGGTGTATCCCCGGCCGGTATGACCGGTCGGCTCGACAGCCTGGAGAAGGCCGGCTACATCAAGCGCACCCCCAGTTCCATCGACCGTCGCAGCGTGAACATCGAGGCCACCAGCGCGGGCGTGGCCATCTGGCGACGGGCGATGGCGCTGCGCGGCCGTGCCGAGGAGGAACTGCTGGGCGCCTTGTCCGACAGGGAACTGGCCGGCTTGAATCGGCTGCTCAAGAAGCTGACCACCGTCATCGAGAGTGCTGACTGATCCTGCTGGAGCTGTTCTGAATCGCCCTCTGCTGGGTAGCCAACGCTCGTCGGTGTCGGCACGCGGCCCGGGAGATAGCGATGAGACGCCTGTCAGCTCGCCTCAAGGCGCTGCCGGTCCTGGCCGCTCTGGTACTGCCGGTCGCCGAGGTGCCCACGCCGGCCGGGATCGACGGCGCACGCGGGTGCATGGCCGTGCCCCGGCCACAGGTCTCCGGTGCGCGCGTCCTGAGCGTGACCGCGGCCGGACACCCGGGCGGGGCCGCCCTCCTGCCCGATGGGGGGCACGTGGTCGTGGGCGTTCCGGCCTTCTGCGACGTCACCGTCGTGCTCACCCATCCGGGGGCCGGCGACCGGGTGCGGGTGCGGGTGTGGCTGCCGCGCACGGGCTGGAACGGGCGATTCCAGGCGGTCGGGGGCGGTGGGTTCTCCGCCGGCGGATCCGATCGCGCGCTCGTCCCACCCGTACGCGGTGGCTACGCGGCGGCCTCGACCGACGCCGGTGACCGCACCAGCCCTTCGGGGCGGCCGGACTGGGCCCTCGACCCCGGCGGGACGGTGAACGAGGAGCTGTTGACGAACTTCGCGTATCGCTCGGTGCACGAGATGAGCGTCATCGGCAAGCAGGTGACGACCCACTTCTACGGCCGGCCCGCGGCGTACTCGTACTGGAACGGCTGCTCGACCGGCGGCCGGCAGGGCCTGATGGAGGCCCAGCGCTACCCGGCCGACTTCGACGGCATCCTGGCGGCGGCGCCCGCCATCAACTGGGATCGGCTCACCATGGCCCAGTTCTGGCCGCAGGTCGTGATGCACGACGCGGGCATCTACCCCAGCGCGTGCGAATTCGACGCCTTCAACCGCGCCGCGGTCTCCGCCTGCGACGCCGATGACGGCGCCACCGATGGCGTCATCGGCCGGCCCGAGCTGTGCGGCTTCGACCCAGGCACGCTGGTCGGCCGGACGATCGTCTGCCACGGCAGGACGGTGCGCATCGGCCAGGCGGTCGCCGACATCGTCCGCGAGATCTGGGACGGTCCCCGGAGCACGTCGGGAAGCCAGCTCTGGTATGGCCTGCTGCGCGGCACGCCCTTCACCCCGCTGGCCGGCACCGCAAGCTCCCCCTTCGGACCCGCGCACGGTGCGCCGTTCTCCGTCGCGGACAACTGGATCAAGTACTTCCTCGAACAGCGGCCCGACCTCGACACGTCCACGATCGGACGCTTCGAGTTCGAGCGGCTGTTCCAGCAGTCCCGAACCCGCTACCACGGCATCATGGGCACCGACGACCCCGACCTGTCCGCGTTCCGCGCCGCCGGCGGCAAGCTGATCACCTGGCACGGGCTGGCCGACCGGGTCGTCTTCCCGCAGGGCACGATCGAGTACCGCCGGCGGGTCGAGGCGTCCATGGGCGGCGCGGAAGCCACCGACCGGTTCTACCGCCTCTTCCTCGCCCCGGGCCTGGGCCACTGCTCGGGCGGGGCCGGACCCGCCCCGACCGAGCCGCTCGCCGCCCTCGTCGACTGGGTCGAACACGGCCGCGCGCCGGACACGCTGCCCGCGACGGCAAGGAACGCGATGGGCCGCAAGACCGCAACTGACCTGTGTCGCTACCCGCAGGTGTGCTGACCAGGGCCCCACGACCCGACGAGGAACCGGTCACCGCACCGGGCCGCACGTCGAAGTCGAGGCGGTCGACCGCTGGGTGCGGGATCAGCCGCCACCGGACGGCGCCGGCGCGTCCGTGTCGGACGGGCTCGGGTCCGCGGAGGGGCTGTCAGCGCTCGGCGACGGCGACGCCGACGGGACCGAGGTCGGCGGGGTGACGGGCGGGGCCGAGGTCACGGTCGGCGCGCCCGGGGTGACGACGGGCCCGGCCTGACCCGAACCGGGCCGCGGCGACGCCGTCGGCGTCCGCGGTGCCGCCGTGGTGCGCTTCTGGGTGGGCGTCGGCTTGGGCTGCGCGTCAAGCGACGCCGCCGGTTGCCGGCTCGGCCGGTCGCCCAGGCGCGGGTCAGCGGCGGACGCGGCGCTCTCCATCAGCGGCGTCTGGCCCGCGTGGCCGCTAGGCGCCGGGGCGGCCTGCGCGACCGAGCCCGGGGAACCGGCCGGCGACCCTGACGCATACCACGAGCCGATCGCCACGGCCGCCAGGACGACCGCGGCGACGTACAACCCGGCGCCCCGGCGGACCGCCGCATGCCGGCCGCGGCCGAAGGGCCGCCGGTGCTGGGAGGACCGCCCACGGCCCTCGGCACGGTGCTGCTCGTGGTACATCGCAAACGCCTTGCAACTGATGGGATCGGGCGGAGATTAGCCCAGTTGGACCCTAACGCCTGCACGCACCCGGGTGAACCCACCACCGATAACCGCCAACAGGCATGCCGGTTCGAGGCAGTCTGCCCATAGCCTTGGAGAGACCATACAGTTCTACGTGATAGTGTCTGGTCAGCTCAGCGGCAGAGCGAGCTCTCGGCCATCCGCGGCATGTGCGAGCACCGCGCACCGCAACACATCAGGCCGCACATCACCGAACCCGCTACCAGAAAGGCAAGCGCTGATGGTCTTCAAGAAGCTGCTCGCCGGCCTCGGCCTCGGCGGTGTCCAGGTCGACACCGTCATCGCCCCGCAATCGGCGACGCCCGGCGGCACGCTCACCGGCCAGGTCAACCTGCGCGCCAAGAGCGACAGCCAGGTCACCGCCGTTGACCTGCAGCTGCTGGCCAGCGGTTCGTTCGGCGAGATCGAGCTCGCCCGTCACCGCGTCGCCGCCGGCCTGCACATCACCAGCGGCAGCACCCCGTCGGTGCCGTTCACGCTGCCCGTTCCCGCCCACGCCCCGTTCACCGCCCTCTACGGCCACAACCTGCCCGGCCTCACCGTCGGCGTGCGGACGCACGTCACCGTCGCGTCCGGCAGCGCCAAGAGCGACTTCGACCCGGTCACGCTCGACGCCGGTCCGGTCCAGCAGCGCATCATGGACGCGCTCGGCACCATCGGCGCCCGGTTCGTCCGCAGCGAACTGCGCCCGAGCTCCGGCCTGAGCGTCCCCGCCGCCCACGCCGTGACCTTCTACGCGCCGCTGCCCGAAGGCCAGCAGCCCGGCCCGCACATCCCCCAGATCGTGTTCCTCGTCGTCCCGGGCGCCGACGACCTCACCGTCGTCGTCGAACTCGCCGCCCGGCCCGGCGCGGGCGACCGCCACCACCTCAGCGCGGCGGACCTCGAACGCCTCGACACCGACGAAGACGGCTGGATCAACGAGGTCGACCGGTGGCTGACCACGGTCCTGCAGCAGAGCCAGGCCGCCGCGACGGGCGCGTTCCTGCAGCCGCAGCAGCCGCAGCAGCAGGTCGGGTATGGCCGCCACGGCCGTCCGTACGCCTACCAGGGCCGCCAGCCGTATCAGTACGGTGGCTACAAGCGGCGGCCCGGCATGGGCTCTGCCGTCGCCGCCGGCGTCGGCGGTGCCGCGCTGGGTTTCCTCGGCGGCATGGTCATCAGCGACATGATGGGTAACGCGTTCGGTTCCGACGGCGACGCCCAGGCCGCCGCGGGGTTCGATGACGCCGGAGGCGACAGCGGCTTCGGCGAAGGTGGCTTCGACGGCGGAGGCTTCGACGGCGGTTTCGACGACGGGGGTTTCGACTTCTGATCATCGGCCGCCACGCGGCGGCGACAGCTCGACCGTGCCGGCGATGTCCCGGGCTTGACGTCAAGCCCGGGACATCGCCGTAGAACCGGGCGAACAGGACGCCGGCGGGCGCACCGCCGACCTGAGCGGCGGTGAGCCCGCACGGCGGCGGAGGTCAGCCCCGGTTGTCCCGCACGCGCCGCACCACGGCCCAGGCCGCCGGCAGCAACGCCGTCGCGAGGAGCACCTTGAGCGCGTCGCCCACCAGGAACGGCACGACCCCCGCGTCGAGCGCCTTCGTGGGCGAAAGGTGTGCCGCCATCGCAAGGTACGGCACGCCGAACGCGTAGATGCAGAGGTTGCCGACCACCATCGTGCCGGCGGTCCGCAGCGGGGTCCGGTCGCCGCCGCGGCGGGCCAGCGCGCCGACCACGACGCCGGCGACGACGAACCCGATGACATAGCCGAGCGAGACGAGCGCGGCGCCGCTTGCGCCGTCGGCGAACCACGGCACGCCCAGCATGCCCACGGCGAGGTACAGCACCATCGACACGGCGCCGCGCACCGGGCCGAGCGCCGCCCCGACCAGAAGCACCGCGAGGGTCTGCCCGGTCAGCGGGACGGGGCTGATCGGCTCGATGGACACGGCGACCTGCGCCGCGGCACCGGTCAGCGCGGCGCCGAGACCGACGAGCACGGCATCGCGGGCCAGGGCCCCCGGCACCAGATCGGCCAGCACGCGGCGGGGGACGGCGTACGTGTCGCTCATTGAGCCTCCAGGAGAGATCTGCTCAGCGGACTGTACGTTGCCGATCCGCCCGGCGACCGGCGCAGCGACCCGCGTCACCGTCGAATTCGTCACGCACCCCGCACGGCCGCCGCCCTAACCGACGCCGTCGGCTGCCTGTCCGGCCAGGTCCGCGCATGATCACATCCATCGCGACCCGAGCCACATCCGGGACAGCCATTCCGCCGCGGTGACGCCCATGCCGGAGTAGATGGGGTAGAAGTACGCGAAGCAGGCCGCGACGAGCAGGACGTAGACGCCGGCGACGGCCGCGCCGACGGTCCGGCGCGGGGTGCCGGCCGGGCCGATGATCGCGCCCAGCACGTAGACCACGGCCAGGACCAGGAACGGCTCGGCCGGCAGGGCGTAGAAGTAGAACATCGTGCGGTGCTCGGGCATCTCGTTGAACCACGG
>NZ_JBEPDB010000043.1:0-68879 GCF_040300025.1 Dactylosporangium sp. NPDC000555
CGTTCAGCTACGAGGTCTTCACGGTGGTCGACCAGCAACCGTAGTTCACGGTCTGGTCCGTCGAGGAACGCTGTCGGCAGGTCGGGTTCACGCAGCACGGCACGGGCGACGGCAAGGGCGTCGATCGGGTCCGACTTGCCGTAGGTGCGGGCTGCGTCGCGGACGTGGGCCATGAGCTTCGGCGGGACACGCACGATGCGTTCGCCGGCAGCGAGCAGGTCCTGCTCGAGGCGGCGGGTCATGTTGCGGCAGTCTTCGACGGCCCAGACCCGTTCGCTGCCGTAGCCGGCGGCCCAGCGCAACAGGGCGAAGTGGTCTTTGCTGGTCGATGCGCAGGTCTTGGTCGCGAGTTTCTTGCCGTTGTCGTCGACGATGACCGCGGTGTGGGTGCGCTTGTGCGCGTCGATGCCGATTACCACCATGGAGCTGTGTCTCCTTCGACCGAGGGGGCACGGACCGGTCGGTGGGCATATCCCAGTCGGGCGCTGACACGCTCCTCTTAAGCCATGCCGGCCGGTCCTTCACGTCCGGACGGGCCGCAGAATTTACATCAGCCACGCAGGCAGGTAACAGGCAGAGCGAACCCGCCGGACTCATCGATGGTGACACTGGGGTAAACGGTGGAAATCAGGACAAAAGGATCTTTAGATGACAACCGTTACCAAACGGCGTACACAGCCTGCCGTCAATGCGGTGGATGCTGTGCCGGCGACCGGTGAGGACCTGCTCGCTCGGGTGCTCGACGACACCGTGGCGGCCCTCGCGGAGCAGGCCCGCGGGCAGGGCGTGGCGCTGCTGGGCGAGGGCGGACTGCTGCAACAGTTGACGAAGCGGTTCCTCGAAGCGGCGCTCAACGGGGAGATGGACGCGCATCTGGGCCGGGACCGGCACGAGCGCCGGTCGATGTGCCCCGGGACCGGGACGGCACGTTCACCCCGCAGATCGTGGCCAAGCGGCAGCGACGTTTCGGCGGGGTGGACAACCTGGTCATCTCGTTGACCGCGAAGGGGCCGACGACCGGGGAGGCGTGTGCGCACCTGGCCGAGGTGTACGGCACCGACGTGGCGAAGGAGACCATCTCCACCATCACCGACCGGGCCCTCGACTCGTTCTCCGCCTGGAAGTGGTGACCCCGGCGCAGGCCCGCGAGCTTTATCTCGCCCAGGGCGGCTTCGCGGCGGCCTCCGCCGACTTCCTCGCCGGGTTCCAGACATACTCCGGCGGTACATCCGATCCCGCGCAGGTCAAACACCCCGTGACCCCAGAACCCGGTCCGATGCCCACCGCCGAAGACGTCACCGGCACGCCCGCCCGGCCGTTCACCGTGTGGGCACGCGACCACGCCGCAGATTTCCGTGACGAGTGGCAAGCGGTCGGCCATCGATGTCGAACACAGGTTCCCGAATGAAGACCAAGGTTATGATCGTCGGGATCTTCCGGATGGGCAGGAGCGCGGATGCGGGTCGGGATCTCCGGGACACACGGAACTGGGAAGACGACACTTGTCGAGGCGCTGAGCGCGAACCTATCGGGCCATGTCGCGGCGGATGAGCCGTATTACCTGCTCGAAGAGGAGGGCTACGAGTTTCAGTTTCCGCCGTCGCTGGAGGACTACCGGGCGTTGCTGGCCCGCTCGGTGCGGAGCCTGCGCTCACCGCCGTCGCCGTCCGGGACGATCTTCGACCGGACGCCGTTGGATTACCTCGCATATCTGGCCGCGATTGGCGCGGACCCCTCGGAGGGAGTCGATGGCGCACCGCTACGGTCGGCGTTTGCGAGCCTCGATCTGTTGGTCATCACGGTGATCACACCCGAGACGGAGCAGATTCTACCGGCGATGGAGATGCCTGGCCTTCGCGCGCGAATGAATGACGCGCTGGTGGAGTTGGTCTACGACGACCCGCTGAACGCCTGGGAGGACACGCCAGTGTTGGAGCTGAGCGGACCGCTCGACGGCCGGCTGGACGCGGTCCTCGCCGCCCTGAAACAGACCCGGCGGTAGTGCTCAAGATCGGGCTTAGCGAAACGGCGAGGTGGGCGGTCCGCAGCCACTCCCACGCCGCGCAGCACCGGATCAAGCGTGTGCGGATGTCGTCGCGGCGCGCAGCGCGGGACGCTCATTCCTTTGGTGGCTGGCCTTGCGATTTGGCCAGGCGATGTCGTCGACTGCGAGCCATGGTTCGCAGGCCACGGTCGCTGGCGTAACCCCGGTGAACGCCACGACGTCGCGATGCAGATGGGACTGGTCCGCGTAGCCGCCGTCGGCCGCGACCCGGGCTACGTCGACACCCGCGGCCAGGCGGTGGGCGGCGCGGTCGAAGCGGACCAGCGTCGCGGCGCGTTTGGGCGGCAGGCCGATCTGCGAGTGGAACCGGGACCACAGGCGTTTGCGGCTCCATCCGACCTCGGCGGCCAGTCTGTCGATCCGGATCTGGCCGCGGCCGACGAGGATCCGGTTCCAGGCCCAGGACACCTCCGGATCTACCGGGGACCCCGCCTGATGCCGACGGGCGAGCAACATGTCGGTCAACGCGAACCGCTCCGCCCACGACGAGGCGTCGCTGAGTTGCTCACGGATACGTGACGCCTGCCGGCCCCAGAGGTCGTCGAGCGCCGCTACGGCGCCGTCCAGGTCGGCCGGGGAGACGCCCAGAACCGCGCGTGCGCTGACCGGAGAAAGGCGCACCTGCACGGCCTCGAAGTTCTCGCCCCGTACGCGAACCGCGCCGAATCCGAGTCCGGCGACGAGACTTCCCCGCTGCTGCCTTCCTACGGCATCGTCCACGATGAGCGGGCCGGCACCGAACTCCAGGACCAGGGTCACGGCCGGGTGCGGGATCGCCCGGTGGCCGACCGTCGTCATGCCACGGTCACGGAACCCAGCCATGCTGACGCCGGCCAATTGGCTGGGCCGCGCCGGGCGTGCGACGTCCCACACCGCCGCATCGTCACGCTCGCTCACGGCAGGTCGCATCACCTCATGCTACGCAGGCCGGCTGCCTGGAACATTTGTTCAAGCCACCAGCACCCATGTGCGGCGACAGTGAGCCCATGACTGCTTCGCCAGTGTCCGACAACCCGGACGACCACGATCCGCAGGCCCCTGACCGGGAGCCACAGGTGAGACGCCCCCGCCGCCGAAGGCGTCGCATCATCGCCTCGACAGTTCTTCTCGTCGTCGCCGGGGCGCTCGTGGGAAACACGGCAATGGTGAACTGGCAGGACGCCGACGCCACCGGGAACTCGATCCTGCCGCTGGAAGGCGGGAACATCTACGTGAGCCAGGACGGTCCCCGCGACGCCCCGGCACTCGTCCTGATCCACGGGCTCGGCGCCTCGACCAGCTGGTGGGATCCGGTCGTACCAATGTTGGCCAGTTCCTATCGCGTCATCCGGATCGACCTGCTCGGGCACGGCCGATCCGCCAAACCAGCGGGCGGCGGCTACGCCATCCCACAGCAGGCACACCGGGTCGGGCAAGCGTTGGACCGGCTGTACGTCAAGCACGCCATACTGGTCGGCCATTCCACCGGCGGCTACGTCGCCTCCGCCCTCGCCGAACAACGAGGCGACATGGTAACCGCACTGGCGCTCATCGACACCGGACCCCGCATGGACGCCTTCATCTCCGGCGGGCCCGTCGGCCAGCTCATCGACGTCCCCGTGGTGGGGCAACTCCTGTGGCGGCTGCGAACCGACGGCATCATCCGCCGGGGACTGAGCACCGCGTTCGCGCCAGGATTCACGGCACCGCAGCAGCTCGTCGACGATACGCGCGGCATGACCTACCACGCGCTCACCGCCACGTCACACGCGTCCGACGACTATCTCACGCAGCGTCCGCTCCCGGACCGGCTCACACCCCTCGGCAAACCACTGCTCGTGATCTTCGGCGAACAAGACCAGAGATGGCGATCCTCATCCGCCGCCTCGTACCGCGCCGTGGCGGACGCCAGAGTGGAGTTGATTCCCGGCGTTGGGCACTCCCCCATGCTTGAGGATCCACCGCGCACCGCCACACTGCTCCTTACCTTCATCAGTTCCGTGCTCGGCGGTCGGTAGCGCCGTGGCCGGCGTCTGCTTTGCCCGACGTGAGTCCGCCCTCGGTTGGTTATCGTTGCCGCTGTGTCGGATGATGTCGTTACGGTGACCTTCAGCAGGGACCAGGCGTTCGTGCTCTCGCATTGGCTGTACGAGCACGTTGGCACCAAGGATTTCGATGCTCTTATTGACCGCGACCCGGTTGTATGGTCGGCAATCTACCTTCTCAAGGGTTTACTGGAGGATGATCCGATCATCTTCGCTCCCGAGTACAGCGAGCAATTGGAGGCCGCCCGCGCACGTCTGCGCGAGAAGTCGGGGCCGGAGCTGCGCTGAGGCCGCCCACTGACCGCGATGGCCGTCGACCTGCTGCTCCGAGCTCGATCGGCGGCATCCGGACGCGTACTGCCATGATCGAGGAATTGGCCACGAGCGTGCTTCCGTACTGACGTTGCACGGGCCGGTGACTTCATGACGGTGCATGCAGTTTCAGACATCCTTACTGCCGCTGGTCAGCAGTAGCCGAGGCATTGACCTATTGACGTACGTGAGTTTGTCAACGTCGGTGGTGTGCGCGGCGAGGCGCGACGCCGCTTCGGCGGGCCTTTCAGCTGAGTTGCTCAGCCAGTCCGACGATGATGCTCTCGGGGCCGCGGACGTAGCAGAGCCGATAGATGTCCTCGTACTGCGCCAGCTCGCCGACGAGTTCGGCGCCGTGGGTGCGCAGGCGGGTAACGACGTCCTCGATGTCGTCGACGGCGAACATGATGCGACGAATGCCCAGCGTGTTCGCCGGTGCATCCTTCGGCTCGGTGCTGATCGCCTTCGGTGTGTGGAACATCGCCAGCTCGATTCGGCCGTGGCCGTCCGGGGTCCGCAGCATTGCGACGTCCTGTCGGACGTCGTCGATCCCGATGACGCGCTCCACCCAACGCCCCTCGATTGGCCCCTTGCCCTCCAACTCCATGCCAAGTTCGACGAAGAACGAAATAACAGCGTCAAGGTCGTCGACAACGATGAGGACATTGTCCATCCGCTGGATCGTCATGCTGGGTCTCCCTGGTGTCGTACGGCCACGGCGGCCGCGGCACTCCTGAGACGGAGCCACCAGGCCGCTCTCGACATCTCTTGCAACATCTTCGTCGGGAGCCGCACTCGGCGCGACCGGAAAGCCGGCCACTCACCGCGCATCGCAGATGTGTGACGAGCGGTTCGCGGGATGAGAGGAAGTTCGGGTGCTGCACCGGGCAGGGGCATGGGCGGCTGGTTGCTGCGCCAGGCCATCTGCGAGGCTGTATGTATGCCTTCCCCGCTCGCACGTCGCGTCTCCGAAACGTGCCGTTTGACCGGGTCGTTCCGCCTGCGCTCGGGGCAGGTGAGCGACGAATACTTCGACAAGTATCTGTTCGAGGCGCAGCCCGGTCTGTTGCGCGACGTGGCTGAGGCGATGGTCGCCTTGCTGCCGGAATGCGACGTGCTGGCTGGGATGGAGATGGGCGGCATACCGATCGCGACGGTGATGTCGCAGCTGACCGGGCTACCGACCGTCTTCGTCCGTAAGCAGGCCAAGGAGTACGGCACCGGCAAGGCGGCCGAGGGCGGGCTCGTGGACGGCCGGCGCGTTGTGGTGATCGAGGACGTGGTGACCACCGGCGGGGCGTTACTGGCGTCGTGCCGGCAGCTGCGGGCCAATGGCGCCAAGGTTGACTCGGTGGTCTGCGCCATCGATCGCGAGCAGGGTAGACCGGAGAATCTCGCCGCCGAAGCGCTACAGTTGCGCGCCGCCCTCACCCGTCGCGACCTGGAGTCCTCTCTGCCAGCATGACAGCTGCACTGCCGAACTGCCAGGATCAGCGGGTGACCACGGCACGCCGCATCATCGTCGCGCTCGACTTCGACACCGTTGACGACGCCGAGGCGATCGTCGACCGCCTGGGGGATGCCGGCCAGTCATACAAGGTGGGCCTGGAGTTGCTGACCGTCGCCGGCCCGGCCTTTGTGGCCAGGCTGGTAGGCGGGGGCAAGGATGTCTTCCTAGATCTCAAGCTGTTCGAGATCCCGACTTCTGTCGCGGGTGCCGTCCGCGCAGCCGGCCGACTCGGCGCGACCATGGTGACCGTGCACGCCATGGGAGGCTCCACAGTCATGGAGGCCGCGGTACGCGCAGCCGCCGACTTCCCGAAACTGCACGTCATCGCGCTGACCGTCGTCACCAGCCTCACCGACGCCGACCTCGCCGCCATCGGGCTGAGCGCCACGATCGAGGAGCAGGTAACCCGTCTGGCCCGGCTGGCCCAGCACTCCGGTTGTCACGGAGTGGTCGCCTCACCGCAGGACGCGGCTTTGCTGCGCGCGGAACTCGGCCCGGACATGCTGATCGTCACTCCAGGAGTGATGTTGCAGGCCGAGATGAGCACCGGGGCCGCAACCGAGCACGCCCGACCGGCGCCTCCCGCGGCCGCCATCCGCGCGGGCGCCACGCACATCGTCATCGGTCGGTCCCTGACCCGGGCACCAGACCCGGCAGCCGTCCTCGCCCACCTCGGAGACGAGCTGGGTTAGGTTCGCGCTACACAGCTGACAGCGGCCGGGTGCGCTCGGACCACCCCAGGAGTGGTCGTACGGTCCGTGGTCGAGCAGGCCGTACAGCACGCCGCGGAGCACCATCAGCAGCTCGATGCCGAGCGGGACGACGGCCGCCACGCCCAGCAGTGTGCTCAACGCGGCGTGGCCGAGTACGGCCGCAGCCGGCACCCGCCCGATCGGTGGCAGGAAGGGCACGTCAAGCAGTAGGCGGAGCCACGCCCGGCGGCAAGCAACGCCCGCCACATGCGATGACCCTGCCCCAGCGTGCTATCCGCCGCAGCATGCCCGTCGCCGACCTGCGTAAACCTCGCCGACCGCGACAATCCAACCTACGACGTCAACTCGCTCGTTACCCGGATCCGGCGGCGGCCACCGTGGTACGCAATACCCTGCAAGGCGCACAGAATGGATCAATCGTGAGTCTCTATTTTCGCGCCGGCGCGTTCGCCGCACTCACCGCCGCGGCCCTACTGCTGGGCGCGTGTTCTTCCAGGCCCGCAGCGAAGAGCGCGGGCCCTGGCGACCACCACACGCCGGAGGCCATGCCCGGCATGAGCATGCCCGGCAGGGCGACGTCCCGGCCGCCCGGGAGTTCGGGCGGGGCCGCCGCGCCGGGCGATGCGCTGCCCGGCATGCCGCCGCTGCTCGACCCGCGCGACGTCTACGCCGCGGACCGGCCCGGCGCGCTCGCCGACGCGGTCAGGAACGACCCCGTCCGGGTGTACGTGCCGAACCTCGACAGCGACACCGTCTCCGTCATCGACCCGGCGACGTACAAGGTCATCCAGACGGTCAAGGTCGGCAACGCACCGCAGCACGTCGTGCCGGCCTGGGACCTGCGCACGCTGTGGGTCAACAACAACGACGGCAACACGCTAACCCCGATCGACCCGGCGACCGGCACGTTCGGCACGCCCGTCCCGGTCGAAAACCCGTACAACCTGTACTTCACCCCCGACGGCAAGTTCGCGATGGTCATGGCGGAGCTGCTGCACCGCATCGACTTCCGGGACCCGCACACGATGGCGATCGCGCGTTCGGTGCCGGTCAACTGCTCCGGGGTGAACCACGCCGACTTCTCGGCCGACGGCCGCTACTTCATCGCGACCTGCGAGTTCTCCGGCGACCTGATCAAGGTGGACGTCCAGCGTCAGGAGGTGGTCGGCCAGCTGCACCTGCCACGCGAAGGGGCGATGCCGCAGGACGTCAAGATCACCCCGGACGGGCGCACCTGGTACGTCGCCGACATGCACACCTCAGGTGTGTGGATCCTCGACGGGGACGCGTTCACCGTGCGGATGTTCCTGCCGACCGGGGCCGGCGCACACGGGCTGTACGTCAGCCGCGACTCGAAGCGCCTCTACATCGCCAACCGGGGCGAGGGTTCGGTGTCGGTCCTCGACTTCGCCACCGGGACCCTCGTCGCCAAGTGGCAGATCCCCGGCGGCGGAAGCCCGGACATGGGCGGGGTCTCGGCGGACGGCAAGGTCCTGTGGCTCTCCGGCCGCTACAACGGCGAGGTCTACGCCATCTCCACGGACGACGGGCACCTGCTCGCCCGGATCAAGGTCGGCGCCCAGCCGCACGGGCTGTGCTTCTGGCCGCAGCCCGGACGGTACTCCCTCGGCCACACCGGCATCCTGCGCTGACCACGGCGTCAGCGGCCGGCCCAGGCGCCGCCGTTGACGTGGATGGTCTGGGCGGTGATGTGGCCGGCGGCGGGTGAGGCGAGGAACAGCACCGCGGCGGCGACGTCCCCGGGGACGCCGGCGCGGCCGTTGGTGGCCTGGGCGATGAGGCTGGCCTCGCGTTGCGGGGTCATGCGGTCGCGGAAGAACTCGGTGTCGGCGATGTAGCCGGGGGCGACGACGTTCGCGGTGATCCGGTCGGGGCCCAGCTGCTGGGCGAGGGTGAGGGTCCAGGCCTCGACGGCAGCCTTGGCCGCGCCGTAGGAGCCGGATCCGCCGCGGTGCGCGGCGATCGAGCTGACGTTGACGACCGCACCGCCGGGTGCGAGGCGGGGCCGCAGGGCGTCGGTGACGAGGACCGCGGACAGCACATTGGCGTCCAGGTTGGCCCGCCACGCGGCGGCGAGCCGGGCGAGCTCGGTGGGCTCGCCGGAGTCGGTCGGGCCGCCGGTGAGGTCCGTGTTGCCGCCGGCGTTGTTGACCAGGACGTCGACGGTGCTGGGAAGCTCGTCCAGGGCGGCGGCGACCTGAGCGGGGTCGGTCGCGTCGAACGCGGCCCAGCGGGCCCGTGCGCCGAGGTCCGCGGCGGTGGCGGCGAGCACGTTGCGGCGCCGTCCGGTGATGACGACGCTGTCGCCGGCTTCGACGAACGCCGCGGCGACCGCCCGTCCGATGCCGGTCCCCGCCCCGGCGACGATATGGATTGTGCCGGCGCCCCGCACGACGGCACCGACAGCGCGACATCACCCGCGGTCTGACACCGTCGACCGCGACCGGTGGCGACCCCGGGGAGTCACCCCGGCGGGGTGGGTGATCGGGCAGCCGCCGGCCAAACCCCCGTGGTCGGCCGCCGAGCGAGGCCATGATGCCCGAATGACGCAGACCACGGGCCGGGACCGCTACCTCGACGCGCTGCGCGCGATCGCCATCGTCCGGGTCGTGACGTACCACATGTTCGCCGCACCATGGCTGAGCTGGGCGTTCCCGGCGATGGGCGTGATGTTCGCGTTGGGCGGCTCGCTCATGGCGGCGTCGATGCAGCGCTCCGCCGCCCGCGCGGTCCGCGGCCGGATCCGGCGGCTGCTGCCGGCGCTGTGGGCGATGGGCGTGATTGTGGTACCGGCGATGTTCTGGCACGGCTGGAGCGCGGCCGGCAACGGCCGGGAGCTCGCCGCCCTGGTCTTCTGGGTGGTGCCGCTGGCCGAGCCGCCCGGCAACGCGTGGGCCGCCAACGTGACGGTGGTGCTGTGGTACCTGGTGACGTACCTCTGGCTGGTCCTGCTGTCCCCGGCGGCGTGGCGGCTGTTCCGCCGCCGGCCGCTCCTGACCGTGCTGCTGCCGCTGGCGCTGCTCGCGCTGCTCAAGCTCGGCCCGCCGCTCGGCTGGACGCGGTTCGACCCCTTCGCGTTGAACGCTCGCGCCGCCACCGTGATGCTGCACCTCGCCACCTACGGCGCGTGCTGGTACGCCGGGTTCGCGCACCACACCGGGGCCCTGCGCCGCATGCGCCTGCCGCTGCTGCTCGCGGCCGCCGCCGCGTGCATCGCGGCCGGGACGGCCTGGGCGCTGATCCCCCACAGCGACGCGGACGCCGCCGACGTCAACAACGTCCCGGCGGCCCAGGCACTGTACTCCCTGGGCTTCGTCCTGCTGGTCCTCCGCGCCGCCCCGGCGATGTCCTGGCTGGAGCGCGCCCGCCCGCTGGACGCCTTCGTCACGGTCCTCAACGCCCGGGCCGTCACCGTGTACCTGTGGCACAACGCCGCCATCGCCGTGTGCTTCCCGATCGGCGACCGGCTGCAGGCCTGGCGGGCGGGCCAGTTCGGCTACTTCGCCGTGGCGCTGGCCCTGCTCACCCTGGTGGTCGCGGCGCTCGGCTGGGTCGAGGACCTGGCCGCGAAGCGCCGGCCGGCGCTGTTCCCGATCGGCCGCACACGCACCGCACAGCCCTCGGGCGTCGCGGCCCCGCCACCGGCGTCCCAACCGGCCGCGACCGCCGATCGCGACTGACTGCCCAGCGCGTACCGGCGTGAACCGCTCACCTCACGGCAACGATGTGTTGTTGCAACCTTATTGCAATAACCTACGAGCGGGCAGTACCGTGCTGCCGACAGCATCGACTTCGATCACAGCGAAATCAGGTCACCATGAGCAGCCCCGCCACCACCCCCGTCTCGGACGGGTCCGGGATCGCCCGGTTCCGTCGCAGCCTCACCCGGCGCGACTGGCGTTCCCTCGGCGGCATGACCGCCTTCATCGTGCTGCTGCACGTCGTCGGCTTCGGCGTGCTGCTCGGCCTGGTCGTGCCGCAGCACTTCCAGCTCGGCGGCGACTACCCGGTCTTCACCGTCGGCGTCGGCCTGCTCGCCTACACCTTCGGCCTGCGGCACGCCTTCGACGCCGACCACATCGCGGCGGTCGACAACACCACCCGCAAGCTCATGGCCGACAACGTGGTCACCGGCGAGGACCGCAAACCCCTCTCCGTCGGGTTCTGGTTCTCCCTCGGCCACTCCACGATCGTGTTCATGCTCGCGTTCCTGCTCTCCGTCGGTGTGAAGACCCTCGCCGGGCAGGTCGAGAACGACGACTCCGAACTCCACTCGATCACCGGCATCGTCGGCGCCTCGGTCTCCGGCGTGTTCCTGTGGATCCTCGGCATCCTCAACCTCGGCGTCCTGCTCGGCATCATTCGCGTCTTCCGCCGCATGCGCGCCGGCGAGTACGACGAACAGAAGCTCGAAGAGCAGCTCAACAAGCGCGGCCTGATGAACCGCATCCTCGGCGGCCTCACCAAGTCCGTGCGCCGCCCATGGCACATCTACCCGGTCGGCGTGCTGTTCGGCCTCGGCTTCGACACCGCCACCGAAGTCGGCCTGCTCGTCCTGGCCGGCGGCGCCGCCGCGTTCAACCTGCCCTTCTACTCCATCCTCGTCCTGCCGATCCTGTTCGCCGCCGGCATGTGCCTCATGGACACCATCGACGGCGTCTTCATGAACGCCGCCTACGGCTGGGCCTTCGCCAAGCCCGTCCGCAAGGTCTTCTACAACATCACCATCACCTCGATCTCGGTCGCCGTCGCCCTGGTCATCGGCACCATCGAACTCATCGGCGTCCTCGCCGACCAGGCCGGCATCACGACCGGCCCGATCGCCGCCATCGCCGGCATCCCCCTGGACTACGCCGGCTACGGCATCGTCGCCCTCTTCGTCCTCGCCTGGGCTCTCGCGATCACGATCTGGAAACTCGGGCGCATCGAAGACCGGTGGACCGCACGCCTCCCCGCCGGCAGCACCGACGACACCGCCTGACCCGTCAATTGGGCGCTCGGCATCGCGAGAGGCCGAGTTCGGGCGGCGGTCGACCGACCATCAGGTTCTCCATGACCACGGAGTAAAAATGCACAAGGAGCAGCACGTTCGCTCCGTGATCACGGAGAACCCCGGGCACTCACCGCTATCCTCCTTCGACGACCGCGTAGACGCGGGCGGGCCCAGGTCCGTCCCCTGTGGACAGTGCGACGACATGCAGCCGCGCACCGGCCGACGGCAGCGCGTCGAGCCCGCCCACGCCGGTGACCACCGGCACCGCGACCGCGTCCGGTAGCTGCGCGTCGGTCACCACCAGCGCGGCGTTCCGCTCGGCGAGCCAGGCCGCCGCGGCGTCGTTCAGGTGCCCCTCGCCGCCGGTGTGCAACACCACGGCGGTACCGGCGACCTCGAACGGCACCAGGGCCGAGCGGTCGATCTCCGTGCCGGCACTGCCGAGGGTGCGCACCAGGGTCACCGGCAGGTCGACGAGTGCGGCCGGGCCGGCGTGCAGCGTGCCGCCGGTCAGCTCGACGACCCGCCGCGGACCGGTCGCGGCGGCGACGCCGCGACCGCCCTTGTGCGGCTCCCGCAGCAGCACCTTGCGAGTGATCCTCGTGCTGCCCACCATGAGCAGCCCGAGGTGACGCACGAACAGCTCACCGAGCGCCTCGTCGTCGATGTCGCTGCCCAGGATGTCGAGCCGGAACTCCTGCGCCTGCAACGCGCCGCCGTTGCTGAACTTCACCTCGGCGTCGAACTCGACCCGCCACTGCGGTCCGGTCGCCGCCGTCATGCCTGACCGTCCACTTCAGCCACAGTCCACAAAGTCCCTCTCCAACTTCTGGATCATGTCGTCGATCAGGTTGTCCGAGATCGCCGACGGTGACACGGTCCTCGCCCAGCTGATCGCCGACGGCCTGCGCGAACACGACATGGTCGTCGACGTCGTCCACGACGGCGCCGCCGCCGTCAGCCGCGCCACCGACGTCGCCCCGGACGTCGTCGTCCTCGACCGCGACCTGCCCGTCCTGCACGGCGACGACGTGACGCGAGCACTCATCCGCCTGGGCTCCCCGGCGCGCATCCTCATGCTCACCGCGGCGGCGTCGCTCGACAGCCGAGTCGAGGGTCTTCACCTCGGCGCCGACGACTACCTCGCCAAGCCCTTCGCCTTCGCCGAGCTCATCGCCCGCGTGACCGCGCTCGGCCGGCGGGCGCCGGGCCGGATAGCGACCGTGCTGCACCGCGGCGACATCAACGTCGACGTCGGGCGCCACGAAGTTCGCCGCGGCGACCGCGCGATCACGCTCACCCGCAAGGAGTTCGGGGTGCTCACCGAGTTGCTGCGGGCCAACGGCGAACTGGTCAGCGCGGAACACCTGCTCAACCGGGTCTGGGACGAGCACACCGACCCGTTCACCACCGCAGTGCGCACCACGGTCAAAACCCTGCGCCAGAAGCTCGGCGACCCGGACCCGATCGCCACCATCGTCGGCCGCGGCTATCGCCTTCCTTGACCGCTACCTGCCCTCGGGCACCCGGTCCTTGACCTCGTCGTAGCCAACCGCGGCGGGCGCCTCGGCCGGCACGTAGATCA
Source organism: Dactylosporangium sp. NPDC000555 (assembly GCF_040300025.1). Classification (NCBI taxonomy): domain Bacteria; kingdom Bacillati; phylum Actinomycetota; class Actinomycetes; order Micromonosporales; family Micromonosporaceae; genus Dactylosporangium; species Dactylosporangium sp. NPDC000555. The sequence continues at coordinate 13,224 of NZ_JBEPDB010000043.1, forward strand.
CCCGGATCACGCCCGTCGGAAACGTCTCCGTCGCCGTCACCCTCAGGTGGTACGGCGCGTCGCCGTCATCGAACAGCCTGCGGCCCTTGCGCGCCGCCACCGGATGCACCAGCAGGCGCAGCTCATCGACCAGTCCCGCGGCGAGCAGTTGCTGTACCACCGAAATCGAGCCGGGGATGAGGATGCCTTTGATGCTGGCATCGGCCTTGAGCGCGGCCACGGCCTCGACGAGGTCGCCCCCGATCAGCTCGGAGTTGCGCCAGGAGAACTCCAGCGGCTGGCGCGAGACGACCACCTTACGCACGTCCCCGAGCTGCTTGGCGAACGACGCGTCGTCGCCACCGGCCGCCTCGCGGCTGGGCCACGCTCCGGCGAAGCTGTCGTAGGTCTCACGGCCGATGAGCAGCACGTCGGCCGTGTCGTAGTCCTCGCCGACGGCGCGGCCCATGTTGTCGTCGAAATACGGGAAGTGCCAGTCGGGGTCGATCTCGGCCACACCATCAGCCGAGACGAACAGCGTGGAGACGACCTTTGCCATTGCGGTGATCCCTTCGATTGGTATCGACAGGCGTCCGGTGCAGCACCCGCACCCCATTCGGCCATGGATTCTATCCGCGTCAGCGACCCCCGGGCATCGCTTCAAGGCGATAGGTCGAGATCTGATCGGGGGCCGAAGCGAAGGGTACGAGTGGCAGGTCCGGCAGGTCCGCGCGGTGACGCACCGTCTCGTCGCGATGCGCGAGATTTCGACTCATCACGGAGTGAACGTGCTGCTTTTTGTGCATGATCACTCCGTGATCATGGCCAGCCGCTGCTTTCGGGTTGAGACACCCCATCGCGGATCAGGCGGTGCGGTCGCGTAGTGGCCGGCTGGCCCGCTCGCGCAGTAGTGCCAGCACCTCGCGCACGGCCGGCGGCACCCGGGTCTGCCGGCGGTGCAGCGCCGCCATCGTCACGAGGGTGGTGTCGCCGGCGAGGGGCCTCGTCACGATCAGGCCGGCCCGCTCGAGCGGATCGCCGAGCACGCTGTAGTCGGGCAGGACGGTGAGCCCGATGCCCTCGGCGACCATCATCTTGCCCATCTCGGCGCCATCCGTGGAGTGCCATTCTGCGGGCAGGTCGGAGCCGAAGAGCCGGTGCGCGAAACGGTACATGAGATAGCCCGACCGCATCGCGACGAACCGCTCGCCCCGCAGGTCGTCGGCGGAGACCTCGGTCTGTGCCGTGAGGGCGTGCCCGGCCGGCAGCACCACCGCCGGGCGGCCCACGAGCAGCGGCGTCGGCTCGAGGCCGGGCGGCACGTCGTCGCCGTCGAGCAGGTTCACCAGGCCGAGGTCGAGGGTGCCGTCGAGCAGCGACGTGTGGATCTCGTCCTGCTGCACGTTGCGCACCTCGACCGCCGCGCGGCGGTGGTTCGCCTGGAAGGCGCGCACGGCCGGCAGCACGAGCGAGGCGGTGCCGGCGTTGACGGTGCCGATGCGCAGCAGCCGCCGCGTGGCCAGCTGGTCGCCGGCGGCGGCCTTGAGCCGGTCGACGGACTCCAGCACGTCGACGATCGGCTGCAGCAGCTCGCGGCCGGCGAGGCTGATCCGCGCGCCGGAGCGGTGCCGCTCCAGCAGCGTCACGCCGAGCTCCGCCTCCAGCTTGCGGATGGCCTCGCTGAGGGCCGGCTGCGAGACGTGCAGTTGCTCGCTGGCGCGGCGCAGCGAGCCGTAGCGGGTCACGGCGGCGAGGTACTCGAGCTGTTCGATGCGCACGGCGTACTCCGGTGATCGGTGACGGCTTTCAGGGGATCGACAACGCCTTCCGGGCAAGGTCTTGCGCTGCAATAACCTACTAACCCTATAGTTTTTACCAACAAACCTCCAGTGCCTCCGACGCCGCCGGGAGAGACGCGTGTCCGGACTTCCCCTGCACTTCGCCGCCTTCGTGATGAACACGACCGGCCACATCATCCAGGGCACGTGGCGGCGACCCACCGCACGCCAGGCCGACTTCAACAACCTCGACCTGTGGGTGGACCTCGCCCGCACCCTCGAACGCGGTGGCTTCGACGCGATCTTCTTCGCCGACGTCGTCGGGCTGTACGCGCCCTACCGCGGCGACGAGCGCAAGTACGTCGAGGCGGGGCTGCAGGTGCCCAGCAACGACCCGTCGGTCCTGGCCAGCGCCATCGCCTACGCGACCGAGCACCTCGGTATCGCGTTCACCGCCTCGGTCCTGCAGGAGCACCCGTTCAACTTCGCCCGCCGGATCTCCACCCTCGACCACGCCAGCAAGGGCCGGATCGCGTGGAACATCGTCACGAACTACCTGCCCAACGCCTCGCGCAACTTCGGCCTTGACGGGCTGACGAAGCACGACGAGCGCTACGCGTGGGCCGACGAGTACGTCGACGTCACCTACAAGCTCTGGGAGGGCTCGTGGGAGGACGACGCGCTGGTGCAGGACCGCGAGACCGGCGTCCATGCCGACTACGACAAGATCCACCGCATCGATCACGAGGGACCGCGGTACCGCGTGGAGGGACCCCACCTCGTCAGCCCGTCGCCGCAGCGCACGCCGCTGCTGTTCCAGGCCGGGACCTCCGAGGCAGGCCGGACGTTCGCGGCGAAGAACGCCGAGGCGGTGTTCATCGTGGCGCCCAACGTCGAGGCGGCGGCCCGCGACACCGCCGACATCCGGGCCCGGGCCGTGCGGCACGGTCGCTCCCCGCACGACCTGAAGTTCTTCCAGGGCCTGCACTTCGTCGTCGGCTCGACCGAGGAGGAGGCGCGGCGCAAGAGCGACGAACTCGACGAGTGGATCGACTACGACGCGCAGCTGTCGCACATGTCCGGCGCGGTCGGCATCGACTTCGGCCACGAGGACCTCGACCGGCCCGTCGGGCAGCTCGAGACCGAGGGCGTCCAGTCGATCCTCGGCTGGATCAACGACCTGGTGACCGACCGGCCGCCGACGCTGCGCGACGTCGCACACTACACCGCGCACAACGGCCGGGTGACCGGGACCCCGGAACAGATCGCCGACAAGCTCGAACGGTGGCGGGCCGCCGGCGTCGACGGGATCAACGTGGTCAACGCCGAGATCCCCGGCAGCTACGAGGAGTTCGTCGACCACGTCGTGCCGGTGCTGCGCGAGCGCGGCCTCGCCCGGCGTGAGTACGCCGGCGGGACGCTGCGCCAGAAGCTGTTCGGCCGCGGCGACCGCCTGCCCGATACCCATCCCGCCACCCGATACCGCGGCGCATTCGGCACCGCGCCCGCCGGAGAGGCCAATCCGTGAGCAGCAAGAAACGCCTGATCCTCAACCTGTTCGAGATGAACTGCGTCAGCCACATCACCCACGGGCTGTGGCGGCTGCCGGACAACAACCGCGAGCGGTTCAACGACATCGAGTACTGGACGGAGCTCGCCCGGCTGCTGGAGGCGGGCGGCTTCGACGCGGTGTTCCTGGCCGACGTCGTCGGCACCTACGACACGTTCCGCGGCTCGGCGGCCACCGCCATCCGGCAGGGTCTGCAGATCCCCAACAACGACCCGGCGTCCGTGGTGCCGGCCATGGCCGCCGTCACGCGGCACCTGGGCTTCGGCATCACGTTCTCCACGACCTACGAGCCGCCGTTCGCCTGGGCCCGGCGGGTCAGCACCCTCGATCACCTCACCAAGGGCCGGGTGGGCTGGAACATCGTCACCTCGTACCTGCCCAACGCCGCCCGCAACTTCGGCCGCGACGGCGAGGTCGAGCACGATCTGCGGTTCGAGATCGCCGACGAGTACCTCGACGTGCTGTACAAGCTGTGGGAGGGCTCCTGGGACGAGGACGCGATCGTCGCCGACCGGGCCGGCAACCTCTTCGCCGACCCGGCGAAGATCCGCCCCATCGATCACGAGGGGCGCTGGTTCAAGGTGGAGGGGCCGCACCTGCCCTCCCCCAGCCGGCAGCGCACCCCCGTGCTGTTCACGGCGACCGCGAGCGGGGCCGGCACGAGGTTCGCCGGCAAGCACGCCGAGGTCGTCTTCACCGGCGGGCCCGACGCGGCAAGCCTCGCCCGGACGATCGCCGGCATCCGGGAGGCCGCCGTCGCGGCCGGCCGGCGCGCCGACGACGTCCGCTTCGTCACCATGGCCGGGGTGGTCGTGGCGCCCACCGAGGCCGAGGCCAAGGCCAAGCTCGCGCGCTACCAGGAGCTGATCAGCCCCGATGGGTACCTCGCCCACGCGAGCCTGCCGTGGGACCCCGCGGCCTACCCGCCCGAGACCAAGCTCAAGGACGTCGGTGTCGACAGCGGCCGGGCCGGGCGGTTCCGCTCCATCGACCCGGAGCAGACCGTCGGGGAGTTCCTCGCGGGCTTCGGCGACCTGACCCGCCAGCCGCTGCTCGCGGTCGGCGACCCCGAGCAGGTCGCCGACGAGATCGAGCGCTGGCTCGACGAGGTCGGCATCGACGGGATCAACCTGCTGCAGTACCACTCCTACGACACCGCACGCGACTTCATCGAGTTCGTCGTGCCGGTCCTGCGCGAACGCGGCCGGCTGCGCCGCGAGTACGACGAGCGCGAGACCCTGCGCGACCGCATCTTCGGCGAGGGCGACCGGCTGCCCGATCGGCACTACGGTGCCCGCTACCGCGGCGGTGCCCACCTGCCGGCGAGCGGCATCGCCGACCCCCAGCCGGCGCTCAGCAGCTGAGCACCGATCCCTTGACTTGTAAGGAAAAACTGCGATGACCAGACGCAACCGCGTTGCCCTCGCCACGGTCGCCGTGCTCGCGAGCGGGTCGCTCGCCGCCTGCGGTGGCGCCGCCGCCGAGGCCGGCGGGGAACCGCAGACCGGCGGCACGATCATCTACGGCCACGTCCAGGAGCCGCCGTGCATCTTCGGCGGCTGGATCCAGCAGGCCTACATCTCCCGCCAGGTCCTCGACGGGCTCGTGACCCTCGCGGACGACGGCAGCGTCCAGCCGTGGCTGGCGACCAAGTGGACGGTGTCGAGCGACGGGCTGCGGTACACCTTCACCCTCAAGGACGGCGTGAAGTTCACCGACGGCACGCCGGTCGACGCCGAGGCCGTGGCCTGGAACTTCGACCTCTGGGAGAACAAGAAGGGCAACAGCACCGCCAAGGTCTCCATCGACCCGTACTACAAGTCGGCCACCGCTGTCGACGCCACCCACGTCCAGATCGACCTCAATAAGCCGTTCCCGCTGTTCCTGACGCTCATCACCCAGGGCTACTTCGGCATCCAGTCGCCGACTGCGTACAAGGGCCGTTCCGAGCAGGAGAACTGCGAGAAGCCGATCGGCTCCGGCGGCTTCACCGTCAAGGAGTGGAAGCACGGCCAGGAGGTCGTACTGGCCAAGAACCCGGCCTACAACTCCTGGCCGGCCACCGCCAAGCACCAGGGCCCTGCGATCGTCGACGAGGTGCGCTGGAAGTTCGTCGCCGACGGCGTGGCCCGCTACGCCTCGCTGAGCACCGGCGAGTCGCACGTCGTCTACGAGGTGCCGACGGTGAACTGGAAGGACGCCCAGTCGCGGTACCAGACGATCCGCTACATCACGCCCGGCAAGCCGGTGTCGTTCTTCATCAACACCAAGGCAGGTCCGTTCACCGACAAGCTCGTGCGGCAGGCGTTCGCCTACGGCGCCGACCGCAAGGCCGCGGTCGAGGCGGGCTTCCACGGCGTGATCCCCTACGAGGGCAACCCCGCGGTCAGCCAGGCAACCCCGGGCTACAACGCCGAGGTCGCCAAGGCCTACGCCTACGACCCCGCGAAGGCCGAGCAGCTGCTCGACCAGGCCGGCTGGGCCCGCGGCGCCAACGGCATCCGCGCGAAGGACGGCACGCCGCTGACCATCAAGCTGGTCTACGGCGCCGGGTTCATCTTCACCCAGGAGGGCGCGACGGTACTGCAGGTGCTGCAGGAGCAGTGGAAGAAGGTCGGCTTCGACGTCAAGCTGATCCCGGCGACCCAGGCGGAGCAGTGGGGCGGCAAGTACTCCGACCCGAGCACGTTCGACGCCACGCCTTCCTACTGGACCAGCCCCAGCCCCTCGATCCTGTGGATCGTCTGGCGCCCGTCGCTGCCGGACAGCCCCAACGGCAGCAACCGGTCGTTCTACAACAACGACACCCTGTCGACGGTGATCCAGCAGGCCAACTCGGAGCCGGACACCGCCAAGGCGAACGCGCTCTACGGTCAGGCCCAGCAGATCATCCAGGACGACGCCGCCGGCGTGGGGCTGTACACCCAGAACTCCACCTACGCCGTCGCGCGGAACCTCAAGGACTTCTGGCTCGAGAAGAGCCAGGGCGAGCCGGTCTTCTCCGATGCGTACTTCACGAAGTGAGACGGCGATGAGCGTCCGGCGGATCGTCTTCAAGGTCGTGAGCGCGGTGGCGGTGATGGTGGCGGCCGCGTCGGTCACCTTCTTCGCCCAGCTGGCGGTCCCCGGCGACCGGGCCACGACACTGATGAACCTGCAGACCGGCCAGGACCGCGAGTGGACGGCCGAGGAGCTGGCCCCGCTCAACGAGCGGTTCGGCTTCAAGGACCCGATCCTGGTGCAGTACCTGCACTACGTCGGCGGCCTCTTCCGCGGCGACCTCGGCACCTCCTACACGCAGAAGCGCCCGGTGACCGAGGTGATCGGCGGCCAGCTGCTGCCGAGCCTGACCCTGACGGTAGCGGCGCTCGCGGTCGCGTGGGTCCTGGCGCTCGCCGGGACCCTGCTCACGGTCCGCCGGGGCCGGGTGCTGTCCAGCCTCGGCGCCGCCTGGGAGGCGCTGACGGCGAGCCTGCCGCACTACTGGGTCGGCGTCGTGCTGCTCGTGGTGTTCTCCGTGCAGCTGCGGGTGTTCCCCATCATCGGGGGCACCAGCGCCTGGGGCAGCGTGCTGCCGGTGCTGACCCTGGCGATCCCCCTCGCCGGCTTCCTCGGCCAGGTGACCCGCGACGAGTTCGAGCAGGTGCTGCAGCAGCCGTTCGTGACCACGGCCCGGACCCGCGGCATGTCCGACTTCGGCGTGCGACTGCGACACGTCCTGCGCCACGCCGTGCTCCCGGCGATCACGCTGTCCGGCTGGGCGCTCGGGGCGCTCGTGGCCGGGGCCGTCATCGCCGAGAACATCTTCGGCCGGCCGGGCATCGGGCAGGTGCTCGTCACCGCGGTGAACACCCGCGACGTGCCGACGGTGTCCGGCATCGTGCTGGTGGTGGCGGCCATCTACGTGGTCGCCAACCTCCTGGTCGACCTGGCCTACGCGGTCGTCGACCCGCGGCTCGCCGCGGGGGGCACCCGATGAGCGCCGAGGCGCTCGCCCCGCCGCGACGGCGGCTTCGGGCCGTCCCGCTGCCCTCGGCCGGCACGGCCCTGGCCCTGCTCGTCGTCGTGCTCGTGCTGATCGCGGCGTTGGCCCCGGGCGTGCTGGCCAAAGGCAGCCCCACCGAGATCGACCTGGCCTCGACGCTGCAGGCGCCGTCGTGGGCGCACCCGTTCGGCACCGACGACGCCGGCCGCGACCTGCTCACCCGGGTCATCTACGGGGCTCGCCAGTCGCTCGGCATCGGGCTCGGCGCGACCGCGCTCGCGTTGCTGATCGCCCTGAGCCTCGGGTTCACCGCGGCGCTGGCCGGCGGCGTCGTCGACGCGGCCATCACCCGCGTGCTGGAGGTCGCGTTCGCCTTCCCGGCGCTGCTGCTGGCCCTGCTGGTCATCTCGGTGCGCGGTCCCTCGGTCGCCACGGTGATCACCGCCGTGGGCATCGGCTCCGCGCCCGGCTACGCCCGGATGGTCCGCGGCCAGGTCCTCGCCGTGCGCCAGGCCGGCTACATCGAGGCGGCGGCCGCGCTCGGCCACTCGCGGTTCGCCGTCATCCGCCGGCACCTGTTCCCCAACGCCGTGCGCCCGCTCGTCGCGGTCGCCACCCTCGGCATCGGCCAGTCGGTCGTGTGGGCCTCCGCACTGTCGTTCCTCGGCCTGGGCGTCGCCCCGCCCAGCTCGGAGTGGGGCGCCCTGCTCGACGCGGGCCGCCTGCACATCACCACCTCGTGGTGGCTGGAGATCCTGCCCGGCGTCGTGATCGTCCTCGTGGCGCTCTCGGTGACCTCGCTTGGCCGCACCCTGCAGAACCTTCTCGGAGGAGCCGCCCGATGACCACAACCGAGCAGATCCTCGCCGACCCCGTCGAGGCGCACCTGGACGGCCCGTCGTTGCTGACGGTGGAGAACCTGCGGGTGTCGTTCGGCGACGCCGAGGTCGTGCGCGGCATCTCGTTCACCGCGCGGCGCGGGCGGTGCCTCGCCATCGTCGGCGAGTCCGGATCCGGCAAGAGCGTGACCGCCCGGACCCTCGTCGGGCTCACCGGTGCGCGTTCCCGCGTCACCGCCGACCGGATCGACCTCGACGGCACCGACCTGCGCACCGCCTCTGAACGGGCCTGGCGCACGGTGCGCGGGCGGCGCATCGGCTTCGTCCTGCAGGACGCCCTCGTATCCCTCGACCAGCTGCGCCGGGTCGGCGACGAGGTGGCCGAGCCGCTGCGGCTGCACGGCTGGGGCAGCCGCGCCGGCCGGGCCGCGCGCGCCGTCGAGCTGCTGCGCTCTGTCGGCGTCCCCGAGCCGGAGGTGCGGGCCCGGCAGCGGCCCTACGAGCTGTCCGGTGGCCTGCGCCAGCGTGCCCTCATCGCCTCCGCGATCGCCCTGGACCCACCCCTGCTCATCGCCGACGAGCCGACGACCGCGCTCGACGTCACCGTGCAGGCCCAGGTGCTCGACCTCCTGGCGACGGCCAAGGACCGGGGCACGTCGATCATCCTCATCAGCCACGACCTGTCCGTCGTGGCCCGGCTCGCCGACGAGGTCGCCGTCATGCGCGACGGCGAGATCGTCGAGCAGGGCCCGGTCCAGCGGGTCCTGCACGAGCCCCGGCACGAGTACACCCGGATCCTGCTCGACGCCATCCCGTCGCAGCACACCCGGGGCACCCGGCTCAGCCGCCCCGCCGCGGGCGCCGCCCCCGCGGCGGCCCGGACCCGCCGGCCCGTCGACCGCGGCCGGCCCGTGCTCGAGGCGCGGCACCTCACCAAGGTCTTCCGCGGCCCCGACAAGGTCGACCGGACCGTCGTCGACGACGTCTCCTTCGAGCTGTTCGGCGGCGAGACGCTCGGCATCGTCGGCGAGTCCGGCTCCGGCAAGACCACGACCGCGCGCATCGCCCTCGCGATCCTCCAGGCCACCTCGGGCGAGGTGCGGCTGCGCGGCGAGGCGTGGTCGGCGCTGACCCCGGCCCGGCGCCGGCCGCTGCGCAAACAGATCGGCGTGGTGTACCAGGACCCGCTGAGCTCCTTCGACCCGCGCTGGCCCGTCGGGCGCATCCTGATCGACGCCCTCGGCACCGGCGCCCGGCCGCCGAGCTCGAGGACCGAGGCGCGGGAACGGGCCGTGCGCCTGCTGGAGCAGGTCGGCTTGCGCGAGTCCCACCTGCGGGCGGCGCCGCTGCGGCTGTCGGGCGGGCAGCGGCAGCGCGTGGCGATCGCCCGGGCCCTCGCCCCGCAGCCCGCGGTCGTCGTGTGCGACGAGCCGGTCTCCGCGCTCGACGTCTCGATCCAGGCCCAGGTGCTCGACCTGCTCACCGACCTGCAGGACGAGCTGGGCGTGAGCTACCTGTTCATCTCGCACGATCTGGGTGTGATCCACCACGTCAGCGACCGGATCCTGGTCATGAAGGACGGCCGGGTCGTCGAGCACGGCACCGCCGCGGAGGTCTTCGAACAGCCGCGGCACGACTACACCAAGCGGCTGCTCACCGCGGTACCGCGGCTGGGGTCGGCATGAACGAGCGCTTCGCCGAGGTCTTCGCCCGCATCGCGGCGGGCGCCGTGGAACGCGAGACCGACCGCACGCTGCCGCGCGAGCCGGTGCGATGGCTGCGGGAGGCCGGCTTCGGCCGGCTGCGCGTCCCCCGCGAGTACGGCGGGCTGGGCGCGACGATCCCGGAGTTCGCCGAGCTGCTCATCGAACTGGGCCGTGCCGACTCGAACCTGCCGCAGCTGCTGCGCGGCCACGCCGGCTTCGTCGAGCAGCGCCTCGTCCACCCCGACGCGGAGGTCCGCGAGCGGTGGCTGCGCCGCATCGCCGCGGGCGTGATCGTGGGCAACGCGCAGAGCGAGCGGGCAAGCACCTCCTGGTGGGAGCCGGAGACCAGGCTCACGCCGGACGGCCCGAACTGGCGGCTCGACGGGCGCAAGTTCTACTCCACCGGCAGCCTCCTCGCCGACTGGATCCAGACTACGGCGGCGCTCGGCGACGGGCGCACGGCCAACGTGCTGGTGCCCGCCACCGCGGCCGGGGTGACCCGGCTCGACGACTGGGACGGCTTCGGCCAGCGGCTCACCGCCAGCGGCACCACGCTCTTCGAGAGCGTGCCGATCGCGGCCGAGGACGTCGAGATCGTGCCGGCGGACCGCCCCGGCTCGTCGCTGCCCGCGTTCTTCCAGCTGGTCCACCTGGCGACCCTCGCCGGCATCGGGCGGGCCGCCGTCGCCGACACGGTGGCGTTCGTCACCGGCCGCACCCGCAACCTGTTCAACCCGGCCCATCCGGCGCCGGCCACCGACCCGCTGGTCCAGGAGGTGGTCGGCCGGATCGGCGGCGCCTCCTTCGCCGCCGACGCCGCCGCCCGGGCCGCCGCGGAAGCGCTCGAGGCGGTGCACCAGGCCCAGCTGGCCGGGCAGGTCACCCAGGACGCGTTCGACCGGGCGGACATCGCCGTCTACGGCGCGCAGGGCGCCGTGGTCCGGCTGGTCCTCGGCCTCGTCACCGAGCTGTTCGAGGTCGGCGGCGCCTCCGCCATCGCGGAGCGGCTGCGGCTGGACCGGCACTGGCGCAACGCCCGCACCGTCGCATCGCACAACCCGGTGATCTACCGCGACCGGATCGTCGGGCAGTACCTGCTGGACGGCACCAGCCCCAGCTCCGCCTACACCCGGCCCCGCGCCGTCGAAGGTACCCCGCCCACCGACCACGGACTGGTGTCATGACCGACCTCAAGTTCCACTGGTTCCTGCCCACCAACGGCGGCGACAGCCGGCAGGTCGTCGGCGGCGGACACGGCACCCCCGCCGGCAACGCCGGGCGCCCCGCCTCCGTGGCCTACCTCGGGCAAATCGCACGCTCCGCCGAGCAGCTCGGCTTCGAGGCCGCGCTGACCCCCACCGGCGCCTGGTGCGAGGACGCCTGGATCACCACGGCGATGCTGGCCGGCGTCTCCGAGCGGCTGAAGTTCCTCGTTGCGTTCCGGCCCGGCCTCACCTCGCCGTTCCTCGCCGCGCAGATGGCCGGCACCTTCCAGAACCTCTCCGGCGGCCGGCTGCTGCTCAACGTCGTCACCGGCGGCGAGAGCCACGAGCAGCGCATGTACGGCGACTACCTGGACAAGGACGCCCGCTACGCCCGCTGCGGAGAATTCCTGCAGATCGTCCGGGACCTGTGGACGGGCCGGCCGGTGAGCGTGGATGGCCACCACTTCGCGCTCTCCGACGCGGTCCTGGCCCAGGTGCCCGACCCGCTGCCGCCGCTGTACTTCGGCGGGTCGTCGCCCGCGGCGCTCGACGTCGCGGCCCGCCACGCCGACGTCTACCTGACCTGGGGCGAGCCCCCGGCCGCCGTCGCCGAGAAGGTCCACCGGGTGCGCGAGCAGGCCGAGCGGGAAGGCCGGACCCTCGCCTTCGGCCTGCGGGTGCACACCATCGCCCGCGACACGGCACAGGAGGCCTGGGCCGAGGCCGACCGGCTGCTGGCCGGCATCTCCGAGGAGCAGATCCGCCACGTCCAGGCCGGGCTGCGCCGCAGCGAGTCCGAGGGCCAGCGGCGGATGCTCGCCCTCAACGGGGGCACCAAGGACGGCCTGGAGGTGTACCCCAACCTGTGGGCCGGCGTCGGCCTGGTCCGCGGCGGCGCGGGCACCGCCCTCGTCGGCAGCCACGCCCAGATCGCCGATCTCATCGAGGAGTACGTGGCCGCGGGCATCACGGAGCTGGTGCTCTCCGGCTACCCGCACCTGGAGGAGGCCTACCGGTTCGGGGAGGGTGTGCTGCCCGAGCTGGCCCGGCGTGGCCTCTGGCGGCACCCCGCACCCGGCCGGACGCCGGCGTCCGCCGTCCCGTTCGGGGCGGCCACCCCAAGGCAGGAGCAGCCGTGACCGTGCTACGCACCAACCAGGACCTCGACCCCGCCCGCCTCCGCGAGGTGTTCGGCATCTACCCCAGCGGCGTGGTCGCCGTCGCCGCCCTTGTCGACGGCGCCCCCGTCGGCCTGGCGGCCAGCTCCTTCACGTCGGTGAGCCTCGACCCGCCGCTGGTGTCGTTCTCCATCGCCAACGCCTCCAAGACCTGGCCGGACCTGCGCCGCGCGTCGCACCTCGGCGTCACGATCCTCGCCGAGCACCACTCCACCGTCGCCCGCCAGCTGGCCGGCGCCGTCGAGCGCCGCTTCGACGGCGTGCCGGTGACGGCGACGGCCGACGGGGCGGTCACCCTCGACGACGGGCTGGCCCAGTTCGACACCACCATCCACGACGAGATCCTCGCCGGCGACCACACGATCGTGCTGCTGCACCTGATCGCCGTCCGTCGCACGGCCCTGACCGACCCGTCTCCGCTGGTCTTCCACCGCAGCCGGTTCGGCCGCGTGCAGCCCGGCTGACGCCCGGCGCGGACGCCCAAGTTGTTGGTAGGCAGTGCTACGCGTTAAGGAAGGTTTAGGGACCTGTCGGACACAGGGCGGGAGGGCCTACCATCGGCGGCCGTGGCCGTCCGGCCAGCGTGTCGTGCCGTGCTCGTTGGGGAGAGACCTGTGTCGTACACCGCGCTCCGCGAACCCGACGCAGGCCCGCCGCCGTCGCGTCCCGGTCTGCTGGGGCGGCTCGTCCGGGACAAGCGGAGCATGGCCGCCGGCTCGGCCGTCGTCGTGATCGTCGCCGCGGCCGCGGCCGCAGCCGTGTACCTGGGCGGCGGTGCCGCCGAGCCCGAACCGTCGAACGCCGCCGACGCCTCCGCGTACGCCTCGCCGCCGGCCGAGCAGACGGCGGAGTCGTCCAGCGGGTCGCTGTCCGCGTTGGGCCTCGCGTCGCCGTCGGCCTCCGTTACGCCGTCGGCCTCCGCGGGGCCCTCGGCCGCGGCCACGCCGAGGGTTCCCGCGACCGGCTGGGTGCCGGTCGACCACGCGGCCTGGAAGGCGCAGGCCGACGCCTATCAGGCATTGAAGATCGATCCCGTGCCGGCCGGTGTGGGCAACCTCCCGGAGTTCCGGGCCGACTGCCAGTACAGCCACTCGCTGCCGGACGACCCGATCGTCGCCCCCGGCCTCCCGGGCGCATCGCACATGCACTCCTTCGTCGGCAACAAGGCCGTCAACGCCGGCACCGTGGCCGCGGATCTGACGAAGTTCACGGCCACCACCTGCAAGCCGGTCCAGGACCACTCCGCCTACTGGGTGCCGACGCTCTACGACAACGCGACCGGCAAGCCGGTCGAGACCACGGGCTTCCGGGTCTACTACCGCTCGCTCATGAACACCTCGACCGGTCAGATGCCGATGCCGAGCGGTCTGCGCATGATCAGCGGCGACGCCAAGAAGAAGGAACCGACGCCGCGCGGCGCGAGGGGCCAGTTCTACTGCGCGTTCTACGGCCCCGGCGACCTCGACGGCGTTGCCCGCAGTACCAACGGCAACTGGCCCATCTGCGGCGGGAACGCCACGCTGCACTTCATGCTGCAGTTCCCGGACTGCTGGGACGGCGAGCACCTGGACAGCCCCAACCACAAGGACCACGTGGCGTACGGCGCCGGCAACGCCTGCCCGCGCAGCCACCCGGTGAAGATCCCGGCGATCACCTTCGACATCCAGTACGGGGCCAAGGGCACCCCGGAGGGCTACTACCTCTCCTCCGACCCGGATGGCAAGAGCGCCTCGTCGATGCACGGTGACGCGTTCGTGATGTGGGACGTCGACACCATGAACAAGCGCACCAAGAACTGCGTTCTGCAGCGCCGGACCTGCGACAACGACGGCTACCAGAAGTAGCGCAATCCCGGCCTTCGATCCGCATCGCGCGATCGAGACATGGAGAGTCTTCACAACGTCGGGTCGAGTCTGCTTAACTGTCCGCAGCCCGGTGAGAGAGCGCTCTCTCACACCGCCCGCCGAGGTGGAAGGGGGGCGACCGCACGCACACCCTTCGATAGACCCGCTGGATAGAACCACTGCACAGACCTGGTCGTCGCCGCTCACGGCGACCGGCACACCGACCCCGCGCGGCCTTCGGCGAGGCGCCGGGAGTCCGGCACACCCCACCCGACCGCAATCGCGGTGCAGACGTGATCGGCGCACGTCTTCGGCAACCTTCAACGAGAGGTCCACAACCGATCATGTTTCGCAGAGTGCTACTCTGCGTCGCCATCGTGCTGGCCGGAGTCGGCGTCAACGTCGCCCCGGCGTTCGCCGCCGACTACGCGGTGCTGATCTTCAGCAAGACCGCGGGTTTCCGGCACGACTCGATCCCGGCGGGCATCGCCGCGATCCAGCAACTCGGCACGCAGAACAACTTCACGGTCGAGGCGACCGAGGATGCCGGCCAGTTCACCGACGCCAACCTGGCGAGGTTCAAAGCGGTGATCTGGCTGTCCACCACCGGTGACGTGCTCGACGCCAACCAGCAGGCCGCGTTCGAGCGCTACGTCCGGGCCGGCGGCGGCTACGTCGGCGTACACGCCGCGGCCGACACCGAGTACGACTGGGCGTGGTACGGCAACCTGGTGGGCGCCTTCTTCGCCAGCCACCCGGCGATCCAGCCGGTCACGGTACGTGTCGAGGACAAGGTCCACCCGTCCACGGCCGGCCTGCCGGCCAACTGGAACCGGACCGACGAGCTGTACAACTACCGCACGAACCCGCGCGCGACGACGCACGTGCTGGCCAACCTGGACGAGTCGACGTACACCGGCGGCAGCATGGGCGCCGACCACCCGATCTCCTGGTGCCGCGCCTACGACGGCGGACGCTCGTGGTACACCGGCCTCGGGCACACCCAGGAGAGCTTCACCGAGGCCAACTTCCGCACGCACCTGCTCGGCGGCATCAAGTACGCGGCCCAGGGCACCGGCAACTGCGCGGTGGGCTCCAACCCGCCGGCCGCCGCCGGCACGTTCAGCCAGGTGACCCTGGCCAAGGGGGTCGCGAAGGTCGGCGAGCCGATGGGGTTGACCGTGCTGCCCAACCGGGGTGTGCTGCACACCTCGCGGGACGGCGTCATCCGGTACACCGACGTCAACGGCAACACGAAGGTCGCACTGACGCTGTCGGTCTACTCCCACGACGAGGAGGGTCTGCAGAGCATCAAGGCCGACCCGAACTTCGCCAGCAACCGGTGGGTGTACGTCTACTACGCGCCGCCGCTGAGCACCCCGGGCGGCGACGCTCCCGCCAACGGTACGGCGGCCCAGTTCGCCCCGTTCAACGGCAGCAACAAGCTGGCCCGGTTCACCGTGCGGGACGACTACACGATCGACCCGGCCTCGCTGGTGACGGTCCTCGACGTGCCGACGAGTCGCGGGATGTGCTGCCACGTCGGCGGTGACATCGACTTCGACGCGGCCGGCAACCTCTACCTGTCCACCGGTGACGACACCAACCCGTTCGAGTCCGCGGGCTACGCACCGCTCGACGAGCGGGCCGACCGCAACCCCGCCTACGACGCGCAGCGCACCGCTGGCAACACCAACGACCTGCGCGGCAAGGTGCTGCGGATCAAGCCCTCGGCGACGGGTGGCTACACCATCCCGGCCGGCAACATGTTCGCCCCGGGCACGGCGAAGACCAGGCCCGAGATCTACGCCATGGGCTTCCGCAACCCGTTCCGGATGAGCGTGGACAAGGCCACCGGGGTCGTCTACCTCGGTGACTACGGCCCCGACGCGGGCACCGCCGACCCGCAGCGCGGACCCGCCGGCACCGTCTCCTTCGAGCGGATCACCCAGCCGGGCTTCTTCGGCTGGCCGTACTGCTCCAACTACAACACTCCCTACCAGAAGTTCACGTTCCCCAACGGACCGTCGGCCGGACCGTTCGACTGTGCCGGTGGGCCGACGAACAACTCGCCGAACAACACGGGTCTCACCAAGCTCCCGCCGTCCCAGGCCGCCTGGCTGCCGTACGGCGGCGCGGGGCCCTGGCGTCCCGAGCTGGGCGGAGGCGGGCCGATGGGGGGTCCCGTCTACAACTACAACCCGGCGCTGGTCTCCGATGTGAAGTTCCCGGCCTCCTACGACGGGAAGGTCTTCCTCGGCGAGTTCACCAGTCGCTGGATCAAGACGGCCACCCTGACGGCTACCGGCGCGGCCGGTGCGATCGACTCGTTCCCGTTCACCGGAACCCAGATCATGGACATGGAGTTCGGGCCGGACGGCGCCCTGTACGTGCTCGACTACGGCACCGGCTGGTTCGGCGGCGACGCCAACTCCGCCCTCTACCGCATCGAGTACAACACCGGCGGCAACCGGGCACCGATCGCGCAGATCAGCGCCACCCCGCTCACCGGCCCGGCGCCGCTGACCGTGCAGTTCAGCTCGGCCGGCAGCTCCGACCCGGACGGTGACCCGATCACGTTCGCCTGGGACTTCACCAGCGACGGCATCACCGACTCCACGGCGGCCAACCCGACGTTCACCTACACCGCCAACGGCGAGTACACGGCGACGCTGACGGTACGCGACAGTGGCGGCAAGATCTCGACGGCCAGTACCGTCATCGGGGTCGGCCGGCCGACGGTCCAGCTGATCACCCCGGCCGACGGATCGCTGTTCAAGTTCGGCGACACGGTGCCGTACGAGGTGCGGGTCACCGACCCGAACGCCGGCACCATCGACTGCAACCGGGTGACGGTCACCTACATCCTCGGCCACGACAGTCACGGTCACCCGATCACCAGCAAGAACGGCTGCACCGGATCGCTGCAGACCACAGTGGACGGTGAGCACGACGCGGCCGCGAACATCTTCGGGGTGGTCAACGCGCAGTACACCCCGGTGGCCGGGACCGCGGTGCAGGACCAGCACGTGCTGCAACCGCGGACCCGCCAGGCCGAGCACTACACATCGATGAACGGCGTCCAGATCGCCGCCAAGCCCAGCGCGCACGGCGGCAACGCGGTCGGGTACATCGAGAACGGCGACTGGATCTCCTTCACGCCGTACAACCTGACGGGCGTCACCGGCTTCTCCGCGCGGGTCGCCTCGGCCGGCATCGGTGGCACGATCACCGTGCGGGTCGACTCGCCGACCGGCCCGGCCGTGTCCACGGTGCAGGTCAGCCCGACCGGCGGGTGGGAGACGTGGGTCGATGTGACCGGCACGGTGACCCCGCCGTCCGGCACGCACCAGCTGTACCTGGTGTTCACCGGCGGTGCCACCGGATCGCTGTTCGACATCGACGACTTCACGTTCACCTCGGGCACCACGACTCCCCCGCCGGCGTCGGGGAACCTGGCGCTGAACCGCCCGGCAACCGCGTCGAGCACGCAGGGGGCCGAGTTCCCGGCGTCGGCGGCGGTGGACGGTTCGGCGACGACCCGGTGGTCGAGCGCGTTCGCCGATCCACAGTGGATCCAGGTCGACCTCGGCCAGTCGTACGCGATCGACCGGGTGAAGCTCACCTGGGAGGCCGCATACGCCTCGGCGTACCAGATCCAGACGTCGGCGAACGGGACGACCTGGACCACGGTACGCACGGTGACAAACGGTGCCGGCGGGGTGAACGACAACACCGCGCTGGCCGCCACCGGCCGCTACGTCCGGATCTACGGCACCGCCCGCGCCACGGCGTACGGCTACTCACTGTACGAGTTCGAGGTCTACGGCGCGAACACCACGACACCCCCGCCCCCGACGGGGAACCTGGCCTTGAACCGCCCGGCGACCGCGTCGAGCACGGAGTCCGCCGCGTATCCCGCGTCGGCGGCCGTCGACGGTTCGGCGACGACGCGGTGGGCGAGCGCGTTCGCCGATCCACAGTGGATCCAGGTCGACCTCGGCCAGTCGTACGCGATCAATCGGGTCAAGCTGACCTGGGAGGCCGCGTACGGCAAGACGTACCAGATCCAGACGTCGGCGAACGGGACGACCTGGACCACGGTGCGTACCGTGACGAACGGTACCGGCGGGGTGAACGACAACACCGCGCTGGCCGCCACCGGCCGCTACGTCCGGATCTACGGCACCGCCCGCGCCACGGCGTACGGCTACTCACTGTTCGAGTTCGAGGTCTACGCCTGACGGTCGTGTGCGGGGGACCCGGGTGGTCCCCCGCACACGCGCCGTGTGCCACCTGCCGCGGGTGGGGTATCCCCACCCGCGGCGTTGTGACGCTGCGGCAGTGACTGTCGTGCCGGCAAACCGGGCCGGCTGGTTGTGCGCGGTGTCGGCGGCGATCGGCATTGACCGGGATCATCGCGTCGGGAGGCTGACGCGGCGCACGCGAAGGCGTGCGTCAACCGCCGGCGAGTGGGTAGTCCGCACGCACCAAGCGTCGGATTCCAGGAGGCGATCAGCCTATGGCCACGTTGTCGACCAAGCACGCCGAAACCCCGCCCTTCCACGCGCTGTCGGTCGACGACGCACTCGCCGCGGAGCACGTCGAACCGCTGACCGGCCTGTCAGCCGCCGAGGCCTCGTCCCGGCGCGCCAAGTGCGGCCCGAACCGATTGGTCGAGTCGCGCAAGGAGCCGTGGTGGCGGGCGTTCCTGCGGCAGTACGCGGACCCGATGCAGATCGTCCTGCTGTGCGCCGGGATCGGCAGCCTCTACCCGCTCGAGCAGTTCGGCACGGGCATCCTGCTGCTGGCATTGACGCTGTTCAACGCGGTGCTCGGGCTGCGGCAGGAGGGCAAGGCCGCGGCCGCCGTCAGCGCGCTGCAGAAGATGATGATCGTCAAGGCGCGGGTGCGCCGCGACGGGCAGCTGACCGAGCTTGCGGCCGAGGACCTCGTGCCGGGTGACGTCGTGCAGGTCGAGGCCGGCGATCTGGTCCCGGCCGACGGGCGACTGGTCAGGTCCGCCGGGCTCGAGGTCGACGAGTCGGCGCTGACCGGCGAGAGTGTCCCGGTCGCCAAGAACGCCGACACGGTGGCCGGAGCCGACGCGGCCCTCGGCGACCGGGTCGGCATGGTGTACATGAACACCAACGTCACCCGCGGCACCGGCGAGCTCGTCGTCACCGCCACCGGGATGGCAACCGAGGTCGGGCACATCTCCGGCATGCTGCAGGACGAGCGGGGCGCCGAGACGCCGCTGACCCGGCAGCTGTCGCGGCTGACCAACCAGATCCTCGTCGTCGCCGGAGTCGCGCTGCTGCTGTCGATCGCGCTGAACCTGGCCCGCGGCAACGCGTTCAACGTGGTGTTCCTCGCCGCGATCGCCTTCGCGATCTCGGCCATCCCCACCGGCCTGCCGGCGGTCGTGACGACGATCCTGTCGCTGGGCACCCAACTGCTCGCTCGGGCGAACGCGATCGTCAAGCGGCTGCGGTCGACCGAGACGCTCGGGTCGACCTCGGCCGTCAACTCGGACAAGACCGGGACGTTGACGCTGAACCAGATGACCGCTGTCGAGCTGAGCATCCCGGGCCGGCGATACGTGGTGTCGGGCAGCGGATACCGCACCGACGGCGACATCCGGCACTCCGCCGGCCAGCCGGACGTGCCGTTGGAGCCGTTCCTGCTGCCGATGGCGCTGGCCGGCGACGCGGTGGTGAGCGACGGCCGGCTGGTCGGCGATCCCACCGAGGGCGCGCTGGTCGTGCTCGCCGAGAAGGGCCACCTCGACGTGGCCTCGACGCGGCAGCGTTACCCGCGCGTCGCGGAGGTGCCGTTCGACGCCGCGTACAAGCTGATGGCGACGTTCCACCGGATGACCGACGAGTCGGGCAACGACGTCGTGCGCTGCTTCGTCAAGGGTGCCCCGGACCAGCTGCTCGCCCGCGCGGCGTCGGTGATCACGCCCGACGTGGCGCCCACCCCGCTGGACGACGACCTCCGCGCACGCTACATGGCCGAGAACGAGCGGCTCGCCGCGCAGGGGCTGCGGGTCATGGCCACGGCCCGCAAGGACTTCGACCCGGCGACATTCGACCCGCGGGCGGACCTGCTCGGCGCGCTCACAGGGCTGACGCTGCTCGCCCTCGTCGGCATCGTCGACCCGCCGCGGCCGCAGGCGAAGGCCGCGATCGCCACGGCGAGGGACGCCGGGATGCGGGTCCGCATGATCACCGGCGATCACGCCGTCACCGCGGCGGCCATCGCGCAGCAGCTCGGCATCGACGGCCGGGCCATCAGCGGGGCCGAGTTCGCCGCGATGAGCGACGAGCAGCTCATCCGCGAGATCGACGACATCGGGGTCATCGCCCGGGTGACACCCGAACACAAGGTACGTCTCGTGGAGATCCTGCAGCGCAAGGGCAACATCGTCGCGATGACCGGCGACGGCGTCAACGACGCGCCCGCCCTCAAACGCGCCGACATCGGCATCGCGATGGGCATCACCGGCACCGAGGTCTCGAAAGAGGCCGCCGCGATGATCCTCACCGACGACGACTTCGCGACCATCGTCAAGGCCGTGGAGATCGGCCGGGCGCTGTACGACAACCTCAAACGGTACGTCTTCTTCCAGATGGGCGTCCTCATCGGCTTCATCGCCACGTTCCTCGGCGCGAGCATCTTCAACATCGCCTCAGGCGTGCCGTTCCTGCCGTTGCAGACGCTCTGGGTGAACTTCACGACCCAGGTGTTCCAGGCCATCGGCCTCGGCTACGGCAAGCAGGACCCGGACGTCATGCGGCGGCCGCCCCGCCGCTCCGATGAACCGCTGCTGTCCACACGCACCCTGCTCTGGCTCGCCGTCGTCGGCCTGGTGCTGGGCGCGGTCACCCTGGCCGTGATTGCCGGGGCCGACCGGGCCTACGGGACCGGCGTGGCCCGCACCATGGGGCTGACCACGTTCTCGATCCTCAACCTGGTGCTGTCGTTCACCGTCCGCAGCGACGTGCGGTCAATGTTCAGCCTGGACACGTTCGAAGACCACCGGTTCCTCGTCACCAGCGGCATGTCGGTCATCGCGATCGTTCTCGCCACCGAACTCGGCCTGCTCCAGCGCATCCTGCACACCGTCAGCCTCGACCTGACGCAGTGGCTCGTGTGCCTGGCCGCCGGCGTGCCGGTGATCGTGGTGACCGAGCTGCGCAAGATGGTGTTGCGTCACCGTGGCGCGACGACCGGGGCGCTGGCCGCATGACGAACGGAAGGACGCGGCAGACCGCCATGACCGACCGGGAAGCGAAGCGGATCGCCGAGTTGATCGCACCGTTGCGGGTCCCGCCCGCGACGAAGGTCCGCCTGCCGGGGCGCTACGACCCGGGGTACACGGCGCGGATGGCCGGCAAACGCGACGGCGCCGAACTGCTCCAGCGAGGGGTCACCCTGCTGACCGAGTACCAGGCGAGGCTGGCCGCCCAGGATCGGCACGGCCTCCTCGTGGTGCTCCAGGGGCCCGACGCGGCCGGCAAGGACGGCACGATCCGTCACGTCATGAGCGGCGTGAACCCGCAGGGTGTGCGCGTGCACAGCTTCAAGGTGCCGTCGGCGGAAGAACTCGACCACGACTATCTGTGGCGCTTCGCGCAACGGCTGCCCGGCCGCGGCGAGATCGCCATCTTCAACCGCTCGCACTACGAGGAGATCCTTGTCGTCCGGGTGCATCCCGAGCATCTGGAGCACGAAAAACTGCCGGCGGAGGCCAAGGCCGGCAACGTGTGGAAACGCCGGTATCGCGCCATCAACAGCTGGGAGCATCACCTGTCCGACAGCGGTTTCCGCATCGTGAAGCTGTTCCTCAACCTGTCGAAGGAGGAGCAGCGCAAGCGCCTGCTGAAGAGGATCGACCGGCCCGAGAAGAACTGGAAGTTCTCCGCCGCCGATCTGCGCGAACGGCAGAGCTGGGACGCCTACCAGACGGCGTACTCCGACATGCTGTCGAACACGAGCACGAACTGGGCCCCCTGGTACGTCATTCCGGCCGACCACAAGTGGTTCGCCCGGCTCGCCGCGGCGGCGGTGATCGCCAACGCGCTCATCGAGATCGACCCGCGGTTCCCCACGGTCGATCGGTCGGAGCGTCAGGCGTTGCTCCGCGCCAAGGCGGAGCTCGTCACTCCCTCCGAGCGAGGCGGTCCGGAGACGAAGTGATCACCGTTGCAGCTAGGCGGACCCGCCCGCGCCGAAGGGCGGTGCCGATCAACCGGCGATCTGAGAGGACACATCATGAGCGATCTGATTGCGATCGGATACCGCGACGTGAGCACCGCTGACGCGGCACGGCAGAAGATCATGGACCTGCAACGGCAGGGACTCATCACCGTGCGCGACGCCGCCGTGGTGGAGGCCGGCGCTGACGGCAAGGTCCGGCTGCATCAGGCGGCAAGCGCGACCGCTGTCGGAGCGGCCGGTGGGGCCATGTGGGGCGGACTCATCGGGCTGCTGTTCTTCGCGCCGTTCCTCGGTATGGCGGTCGGTGCGGCCGCCGGTGCGGTCGCCGGAAAGGCCACCGACGTCGGGGTCGACGACAAGTTCATGAAGGACGTCGGCGCGGCGCTTCAGCCCGGCTCCGCGGCACTGTTCCTGCTCATCGACCAGGTCACCGTCGACAAGGTCGTGGCAGAGATGGCGCCGTACCAGTTCGGTGGTCAACTGCTGCGCAGTTCTCTGAGCATGGAGGCGGAGCAGCACCTGCGCGACACCGTCGAGGCCGCGCACCTGACGCCCGCACGATGAGCGGCCCGCGTCGGTAACCCGGCGGACGGCGGACCGCCGACGGCCGTGACAGGGTGTGGTGCCCTCACGCCGTCGACGGTCCGCTCTGTCGTGCCGCGCTCGTTTCAGTGGGAGGACTCGCGGTTGAACAGGCATTTCGACCAGAGGTATCCGCCCAGCGCGATGACGGCGCACCAGACGAGCGCGATCCACGCGTTGTTCCCGATCGGCTTGCCCATCAGCAGGCCGCGCAGGGTCTCGATGATCGGCGTGAACGGCTGGTACTCGGCGAACCAGCGCAGACCGGCCGGCATGGAGTCGGTTGGGACGAACCCGCTGCCGAGGAAGGGCAGCAGTACCAGCGGCATGGGCAGGTTGCTCGCGGTCTCGACGCTCTTGCTCACCTGGCCGAGCGCGACGGACAGCCAGACGAGCGCGAAGGTCACCACCACCAGGAAACCGGCCGTGGCCAGCCATGCCCCCAGCCCGGCGGTGGGCCGGAAGCCGACCAGCAAGGCCACGCCGATCACGATCGCCAGGCTGAACACCGCCTGGATCACGCTGCCCAGGACGTGTCCGGTCAGCACCGAGACACGGGCGATGTGCATGGTACGAAACCGGGCGATGATGCCTTCGGTCATGTCCATGGCGATCGAGATCGCGGTTCCCTGGACCGTGGCCGTCACGGTCATCAGGGTGAGCAGCTTGTCCACCGCGGAGAACTGACCAGTGACGCCGATCGCGGCGCGCACCGCGTCCGGTTCGCGGGCGAGGTCGTGCCCGGCGACCCGGACGTCACCGGCGTCGGCACCGATCAACGTGGACAGAATCTTGACGGTGGTGGTCTTTCCGGCGCCGTTCGCGCCGAGCAGCGAGAAGACCGCGCACGTGCCGATCGAGACCGTCGAGTACGACGTGGTCGCCGAACGATTTCCGTAGCCCGGTCGCGGCGATCGCCGCCCGGGATTGCTTGGTGCTCACGGCTTCGAGCGGTGGATGGTGATGTCACCGTAGGAGGTGCGGCCACGCACCTCAACGGTCTGGTCGGTCTCGTCGGGCCCGGCGGCGTTCTCCAGCTGGTTGCGCACGTGCCCGTGTCCGGTGTTCACCTCGAGCCAGGCGGCGGTGCCCTCGGCGATGCCGATGTCCAGGTCGCCCACGGCGGTCCCGAGGACGACCGAGCCGCGGACCACCTCGCCGAGGCGGATGCCGCCGTTGGAGGTCTTCGCGTCGACGCCGGCGCCGGCCCACTCGATGTGGATGGCGCCGTTGGCGTTGCGCACCTGCGCGTCCCCGCTGACCGCGTCGATCGTGGTGTCGCCGTTGGAGTTCTTGACCACCGCGGCGCCCTCGATCTCGCCGAGCTGGATCTTGCCCGTGCCGGTGGAGATCTCGGCGTTGCCCGTGACGCCGTCGGCGGTGACGTGACCGATCCCGGTGTGCAGGCGAAGCGGGCCGGTTCGTTCGAGCCAGACGTTGCCGGTGGTCTTGAGCCGGCACTCCGCGAGCCGGCCGACACAGCGGATGTCGCCCATCAGCAGGTGGGCGGACAGCTGGGAATCGCTGGGTAGCTCGATGGATACGTCGACCGACCTGGTCTTTTTGGAGAAGTCGAAAACGCGCTTCGGACCGGTGATCTGGAGCGTGCCGTTGGTGTACTCGACACGGACCTGCTGAGCGGCCTTCACGTCGGACTCGTCGGCTTCGTCGCTCGGGTGGACCTCGACGATGGTGTCGGTCCGGTCGCTCGCGGCGATGCGCACGTCGCCGACGCCGAGTTCGAGCGTGACGGAGATCGGTCCGGGCGTCTCGTAATGTGGCATGGTTGTCCCCGCATCATGGGTGGGTGAGGCGTCCCCGCAGGTCGGGGACGTGGTGTGCAGGCAGCGTGGGGTGCGTCAGCGCACCCAGCCGGTGAAGCGCTGCTGGGTCCGTTTCGTGCTGCCGCGTGGCTCGGGACGCTGATCGCGCTCGGGCCGCTGCAAGCCGGCGGCGGCTGCCCGGACCAGCCAGGCGTTGACCGAGCGCCCCTCCTTGGCCGCGGCCTCCTCGATCGCGGCCTTGAGCTGCTCGGGCATGCGCACGTTGATCCGGGCGGCGGGCCCGTCCTCGGCGACCGGCAGGTCGCCGTCCGGCGCGCCGTCGACCGTCGCCGCGGTGTCCCCGGCAGGGGGCCCGAGCGGCTCGGCGGGTGGCGGGGTCACGACGAAGTTGGGATCGCGTCCGCGCAGGCGCAGCTCCACCGAACCCGGAGCCAGATCCCGGGTGATCTCGTCGGCGGCGGCCGACAGCGCCTCCAGCAGTGTCATCCGGATCGCCGACTCGAGCGATCCCGTCAGGCGCTCGACCAGCGCAGCCGCCTCCTCACCGCCGGCTTCGGCGAGCGTGGCGAACTCACGTCCGAGGTTGCTCACATACGAGGTCAAGTCCATGGTGCCAATATGGCACATACATGACACACAAACAAGCCATGTTGGCTCAGCGAAGGTGTCACCTTGGCACCATTCGACATGCCCGACGAGCGGCTTGAACGTATTCCGTTATAGGCATACGATGGCCGCCATGGCACGAGCAGCGACGACGTCGGACGCGTTCAACGCGATCGCCGAGCCGCAGCGCCGGGACATCCTGGCGCTGCTGCGGGCGGGTGAGCGGCCGGTGACCGACCTGGCCCAGGAGCTGGGGATGAGCCAGCCGCGGGCGTCCAAACACCTGCGGGTGCTCAGAGAGGTCGGGCTGGTGCGGGTCCGCGGGGCGGGCAAGCAGCGCCTCTACGGCCTGGACGCCCGCGGGCTGCGGCCGATCCACGAGTGGATCGGCGGGTTCGAGCGGTTCTGGAACGAGAGTTTCGACCGGCTGGACACCTACGTGCAGGACCTGAAGCAGGCAACGCAGGAGGAGTAGCTGATGAGCGCGACGGCCGACCGCGAAATTCTCATCTCGCGGGGCATCGATGCCCCGCGAGAGCTGGTGTTCGAGGCGTTCACCGAGGTGCGGCACCTGTCGCGGTGGTGGGGTCCGGAGGGGTTCACCACCACCACACGGGCGTTCGAGTTCCGCGTCGGCGGGGAATGGGACTTCGTGATGCACGGACCGGACGGGACGGACTACCAGGAGTGGATCACCTGGACCGAGATCACCCCGCCGGAGCGGATCGCGCTGCTGCACGGTGAGACCCGCGACGACCCGAACGCCTTCGAGTCGGTCCTCACGTTCGCGCACGACGGGGCGGCGACCCGGATCGAGATGCGCACGGTGTTCCCCACCAAGGAACTGCGCGACGAGGCGGTCGAGAAGTACCACGCGATCGAGGGCGGCCGGCAGACCTTGAACAACCTGGCTGTCTACGTCACCGAGATCGTTCGGAAGGGAGCGGAGGGCTGATGGCCGGGAAGGTGTTCTTCAGCGTGACGATGTCGCTCGACGGCTTCATGGCGCCGGAGGCCGTGCCCGTCGAGGACGTCTTCTCGCCCGAAGGTCGCAGCGACCCGAGGGTCCAGCGCTGGATGACGAAGTGGTCGCAGCTGCAGGCGTGGGTGTTCCCGCAGCGGTGGTTCCGGGAGAACCTCAAGCTCGGCGAGGGCGGCGAGGAAGGACTCGACAACGACATCGTGCGGGAGACGTTCGAGCGCACCGGCGCGAGCGTCATGGGCAAGCGCATGTTCGACGCCGGTGAGCTGGCGTGGCCGGAGGAGGCGCCGTTCCACACGCCGGTCTTCGTCGTGACGCACACCGAGCGTGACCCCTGGAAGCGGCCGGGCGGGACCACGTTCCACTTCGTCAACGACGGCATCGAGACCGCGCTCGAGCAGGCCCGCGAGGCCGCCGGCGACCGAGACGTCCGCATCGCCGGCGGCGCCGAGACGATCCTGCAGTACGTGAACGCCGGCCTGGTCGACGAGTTCTCGATCGCGCTGTCGCCCGTGCTGTTCGGCTCCGGAATCCGCCTGTTCGAGGGCGTGGACGCGACCCGCGTGGCCCTGGAGCCGGTCCGCGCGGAGCCCTCCCCGCGGGTGACGCACCTGACCTATGCCGTGCGCCTACGGTAGCCGCGCGTGAGCAGCGCTTCGGTCGCCGGCCGGCCAAACCGACGCGCATGATAGGCCGGCAAGCCGGCGAGCCGGGTGACCGCCGCGGTAGGCCGGTCACCCGACCGCCGGCCACGGACCTTCCCGAGGAGACGTGACGCTTACGACTCGGCCGGGATCACCCGAACCGGGGCGCCCTGCAGCCACGACACGATGTTCTCCACCGCGTCCCCGAAGAATCGCTCGTACATCGGCACCGAGACATAGCCGATGTGCGGTGTCAGGACGGTGTTCGGCGCGACCCGCAGCGGGTGGTCCGCCGGCAACGGCTCGACGGAGAACACGTCCAGGGCCGCACCGGCGATGACCGCCTCCGACAGGGCGGTGGCCAGGGCATACTCGTCTACGATCGGCCCACGCGAGGTGTTCACCAGGTAGCCGCGCGGGCCCAGCAGTTCCAGTTCCGCCCGCCCGATCAGGTTGGTCGTGCGTTCGCTCAGCTTGAGATGGACGCTCGCCACATCGGCCCGCTCGAACAGCTCCTGCTTGCTCACGCGCTCGACGCCTGCTTCGGCGGCGCGCTCGTCGGTGAGATTCTCGCTCCAGGCGACGACGTTCATGTCGAACGCCCGCGCGTAGCGGGCGATCCGCTTGCCGATGTTGCCCAGCCCGATGACGCCGAGGGTCGACCCGGCCAGCTCGGGACCGATCGTGGTTTGCCACTGCCCGGCGCGCAGCGCGGCATCCTCCGCGGGCACCCGGCGGGTGACCGCCAGGATGAGGGCCCACGTCAGCTCGGCCGTGGTGTGCGGTACGGACCCGGTGCCGCACACCACAACCCCGCGGGCATGCGCGGCCGGGACGTCGATCGCCGCGTTGAACGCACCGGTGGTGACCAGGAGCGCCAGATTGGGCAGCCGCTCGAGGATCGCCGCCGGGAAGGGCGTCCGCTCGCGCATCGCCACGACCACCTCGAACGGTTCCAGGCGGCGCACCAGGTCATCCGGGTCGGCGACGTGGTCACTGAAGAACGTGACCTCGGCTCGATCGTTCAGCGGCGTCCAATCGGCACTTGACCGGGCGACACTCTGGTAATCGTCAAGGACAGCGACTCGAATCGACATAACGCCAGCTTAGCCCACCGACGATCTTGGTCCGGACGACCGTCCGCGCCCGAAGTCACGTCGTACAGCTGCCACAGCTTTCCGTCGGTGCCCTCATCGATGGGTGCCGTTTCGGAGGTCTACGCCTGGTAGGCAGGCACACCGAGCAGATCGTCCACCGTCACGAACCGGTAGCCCCGGGCCAGCAGTCCCTCGATCGTCTCCCGCACCGCGACGACCGTCTCGGCGCGGTTGCCGCCCCGGCTGTCGAACCCGTCGTGGAAGATGAGGATCGAGCCAGGGCGCGTCTTGGCGACGGCGCGGCGGGCCATCCGTACGCCGGACGGCTGAAACACCTCCAGCGCATGGCCGAACTCACCGGCGATCGGGTGCAGGCCGCTTCGACGCAACATCCGCAGCAGAGCCGGCTGGCGCCACAGCCACGGCGTGCGGGCCAGCGCTGGAGTTCGGCCGGTGACTCGCGCCAGCACACGTTGGGTCCGTTCGACCTCCCGCTCGTACGCCCTCGGCCGCAGGTATGTGCCGAACCGGTGGCTCAGCGAATGGTTGCCCAGGACATGGCCGGCGTCGATCGCGCGCCGGGCGGTCTCGGGGTGGCGCTCGACGCACTGCCCGACGTGGAAGAAGGTCGCCCGGATGTCGTGCGCCGCCAGGATGTCGAGAATCTGCGAGGTGTACGGCTCGTTCGGGCCGTCGTCGAACGTCAGCGCCACCACCCGCTCGGCGGCTGCGCCACGGTACGGGTAGTCGCGCGAAGACGGGGCGAAGGGCGACATCAGCAACCAGTACGCCGCGCCGAGCACGGCCAGCAGTACCATCCCGGTCAGGACGATCACCGGACCGCCTCGCGGCTGGCCGCCGGGGTTGCCTCGAACGACCCGGCATAGTCGCGGAACGCCGGCGCCGATCCGAGCACGCGCCGCCCCGCGATCCGGTTTACGGCATAGGTCAGCATGTAGTGCACCGGCAGGGTCACGAACAGGTTGTACGCGAGCCCACGGGTGAGCCTCCGGCCCGACGTGTAGGTCGGGTTGCCCTGGTCGTAGACGACCCGGCCCTTCTTGCGCAGCCGGCGCAGCTGGTCGAGTTCGTCGCCGCCCTGCGTCAGGCTGGTGTCGTAACCCGTCCAGGCCTCGCGGCGGAAGGCGATGTTCGTCGCGCTCGCGTACACGGCGCGGCCGGTCAGGCGATAGGCGCCGTTGACCGCTGCGAACAGGATCTGGCCGTAGAGCCGGCCCCAGCGGGGACCGTCAATGTACCGACAGGGGCCGACGACCGCGACGATGCGCCCATCGCCGCGAAACCGCGCGTCGATACGGCTGAGCCAATCACGGCCGTAGACCGTGTCGGCGTCGGCCGAGACGACGATCTCACCACGCGCCGCCTCCGTGCCGCGTTGGCGGGCGTTGCACACCCCGGGCACCGGCTCGACCACGACCCGCGCGCCGAGGTCGCGAGCGATGCCCGCGGTCTCGTCCGTGCAATTGTTGTCGACCACGATGACCTCGCACACCCCGTCGAAATCCTGCTTCTGCAGGGAGAGGAGAGCGTCGGTGAGATAGCCAGCCTCATTGAAGCACGGGATGACGATGCTGAACCTGGGCCTCTCTGCCATGTGCATCAGTCTTGGACAGCGGATCGGCCGAAACGATCAGGAAGTCCCCCCATTTCGACCGGGGGCTTTCCCCCTAAACGCACACCGGCCTTCCCCTGAGTCATCCGCGTCGACCGACCATCATGTTCGCCGTGATCACGGAGTAAAAGTGCACAAGGAGCAGCACGTTTACTCCATGATCTTGGAAAGGATGGCTGCCGACGCTGCACACCGGCAGCGCCCGAACGGCCTGGCGGCGAGGGGCCGCCGATGGCGCCGACTGACCCCGGTTCGACCCTATGTAGTATTCCGAGTATGGATGGCTTGCGAATGACGACCGCGGTGGTGAAGGTCGTGGCCGCATTATTGGCGGATCCGACCGCCGACCGTTATGGGCTCGAGCTCATGCGTACCACCGGGCTGCCCAGCGGCACGCTGTATCCCGTGCTGGAACGGCTGCAGCGTGCCGGCTGGGTGGAGGCGTACTGGGAGCAGCTCGACCCGGCGGCCGCCGGCCGGCCGGCGCGGCGCTACTACCGGCTCACCGCCGACGGCACGGCAGCGGCACGGTCCGAGCTGGCGGCGCTGCACCAGCAGTTGGGGCGCGCGCAGCAGCCTTCCGCCCAGCCGAGGCTGACGTGAACCGGCTGGTGCGGGCAGCCGTCCACGTCGCCTGGCGGCGTTGGCCGGAGCAGGTGCGCGACGAGCGGCGCCAGGAGTGGGAAGCAGAGCTGGCCGTCCTGGCGAGCGAGCCGGGTCGTGGCCGGTTGGCTCGACGGCTGGGCGTGCTGCGGTTCGCGCTGAGCCTGGCCTGGTCACCGCCGGTGGAGGACGAGCACGGGGTGCCCCGCGGCTGGCCTGAGATCCTGTCGGTCCTCGGCCGCGCCTTGCGGGCGCCACTTGCGCTGGCCGCCGCCTTTGTGACCGGCTCTGCGGCCGTCGCCGCGCTGCAGTTCGTGCTCAGGACGGTACGGATGATGAGCGGAGGCGACCCTGACGTGTTCCGCACCGACGTCGACTGGCCCGGCGCCGGACTCAACGCCATCGTGCTGGTCGCCGTCGCCGGGACCGGCCTGTTCGGCAACTGGCTGGGCCGACGGCTCCCGGTGAACTGGGCACACCGCGGCCGGATGGGCGATGTCGGCTCAGCCGTCGTCGCGCCGCTGGTGCTCGCGGCGTCCTTCCTCGCGATGCACCAGCTCCTCTCCCCGGACTTCCAGGATGATCCGAGCATCGTGACGTATCTGCCGCCCGACGTGGTTCCGGCCACGCTGGTCTGGACCGTTGTGGTCGTGGCCGTGGCTATTGCCGTCGCCCGGCTCACCGGACGCGGATCGCCCGGAACACCCGGACCGCAGCGGTCCGGCAGGCCACACCGCCCCGGCCTTGCCTGGCTGGTCGGCATGGGCGGCGGTGCGCTGGCGCTGTCGCTCGCGGGGATCGTCGCCGGGTTGCGCACGGCCCTACGGGTCGGGCTGGATCCGTTCACCGCTCTACTGTGGACGCCGCAGGCTCTGCTGCTGCCGACGGACAGCGGGCCGTCATACGGTCCCCGCGATCATGGCATGGTCGCTTCCGCCGAGGTGGTCGGCTTCGTGTCGAGCACGGTACAACCGCTGCTGCTCGCGACCGTGCTGGCGATCACCTATGCCGCCGTGGCCCGACGCCGGCCCGAACCGGTGACGGTCCGGCTCCCCATCACCGATGCGCCTCCAACCGCCCGGCCGGAGCCGGCCCGGCTGCCGCTGGCGGTGGCCGCGGGCGGCGTGGTGCTCTGGGCGTTCACGCTGACGGTCCTCACCCCGAAGCTGGTCCCGCTGGAGCGCGACCATTTCTTCGGCGAGCTCCACACGCGGGCTCACGACATCCGCCTCGGCGCCCTGCTGGCAGCACTGCTCGGCGTCGTCGCGGCCATCGCGGCCCGAGGCGCGATGGTGGTGCCGGCCGTGCTGGGCGGCGCCGCGCTGGTGACGGCCGACACCCTGGTGGACCGCGCCGATCTCGGTGGTCCGGTCGTATTCATGGCCGCGGCTGGGGCCGCGCTCGCCATCCTCGCGGCCGCCGTCTGGCTCGGTGCTCGACTCGGGCGCATCCCGCCGGCGCAGGCGACGGCAGATCGGACACGGCTCGGCATCGCCGTGCTGGCCGCATGGAGCGCGCCCGGCCTGTTCACCGGCGCCACCTACCTCCATGACGACCTGGTACCCCGTGAACTGCCCGTCGGTATCGGACTGGCCGCCGCGGTGCTGCTCCTGCTGGCGGCCGGGGTGGTCCGGACCATGGTTGGGCGGTGGAACCCGCCGCTCGTGGCCCTCCCCGCGCTGGCCGTGCTGCTCACGGCGGCGTCCTGGTGGATTCCCGAGCTGCCGGACCTCATGATGGTCGACATGCTGGCACCGCTGACCGTGGTGCTCACGGTCGCGGCGGCGCGCTGGGGCTCCGGCCGTCGCCTGGTCTGGCTCGCTGTGACAATCGGCGCGCTTGTGGCGGGCTACCCGTCGGCCATCCTGCAGCTCCTAACCGCGCTGCTGGTCGGCAGCCCACTCATGGAGGCTGCCGGCTACGGCAACCCACCCGACGGCCAGCTCATTCTGCCAGGTGGGCTGATCTGCGGCCTCGGTCTGGCCGTACTGGCAACGACGGTCGCGTCGCGTCGACCAGTCCCCGCTGACCTGCCGGTGCCGGTGGATCAGCCGACCGCGCGACCCGCCTGACGGCCGATCCCACCCGCCGTCGACGCCTGGCGGCGCTGGCGGCGGGTGGGGAGCCAGACAGCGGGGCCGGTCGTCAGGACCGTCGCAGAAAAGTCAGGGCGGTGGGGCGGTGGTCACAGGAGCCGCCGGGCTGTTCCCGGATCCCGGCGCGCGAGGCGCTGGGCCGGTGGCGAACCTTATCGCCAAGGCGGCACCGCCCACGAGCATGACCAGGATGATCGGGACCCCGTAGACGAACCCTGGGAACATGCCGACGGTGGGGTAATGACCTGCCAACTGCGTCCCGTAGCCGGCAGAGCCGGCGAGGGCGACGACGGCCACCGCGCCGGTCCAGCGCAGCGTTCGCCGGCGCATCGCTGTGATCGCGCCGGACAACAGGATCGCCAGCACGACGACGACGATCGCATAGCTGGTCAGGTCAAGCGGTTGCGGGTCGGAGGCGACGCGCGGTGGCGGTTCGTAGTAACAGCAGCCCTCGCCGGACGCGGGAGATCCGAGGCGGCGCCACGTGCCGCCCACATCCCGATAGAGCAGACCGTCGCGACCGTTGGCCACGAACACGACGTGGCCTCCGGCTACCGCGTGCACCACGACGGAGCGCGAGGACAGGTGCTCCCCCGGGTTTCCCACCTGCGGGTAGATCTCGGTGAGCATCGTGTACGTCGCACCGGTGATCTCCCACGCGGTGGAGTACGTCTTGCCGCCGTCACCGCTCCCCTCGACCCGCAACGCCGCCGTTGCCACGCGGTAGCAGACGGCGCCGGCGCAGTCCTGTGAGCGTGGCAGGTCTTGGACCTCGTCGGCCTCGCCCGCGACGTCCGTCGCTTCCGCGGTGTCGTCCACCAGCCACCGGGTTGTCCGTGCGTCCCGCTCGGTGTGAACCACGACCGTTCCCGGGCGACGGCCGTCGACGACCGCGGTCACCTCTTCGACCGCTCGCAGGTTCTGCTGGCGCAGACCGGAGGCCATGGGGCCGAGACAAACGCCCACAACGACAGCCAGCACCGCGAACACCTGCCACCGTATGCGCATGCCTCCACGGTGGCGGCCATCGGCAACGGTCGAATCTCCCGCTCGACACAGTGCGGACACGATCCAGGCCGCTGGCGAGAGCGCCTGCGCCGCCGTGGGGCGGCGCAGGCCAAGGTACTTCAGTCGTTACCGGCCGACCGGCTCCAGTTCGGGCTCCGGCGCGTGGCGCTCGACCTCCACGCGGGGCAGGAGCCGGTCCAGCCAGCCCGGCAGCCACCAGTTCGCGCGGCCCAGCAGGGCCATCGTGGCCGGTACGAGCAGCAGGCGGACGATCGTCGCGTCGACGAGAACGGCCGCGGCCATACCCACGCCGGTCATCTTCACCGTGACGTCCGGGTCCAGGGCGAAGCCCACGAACACCGCGACCATGATGGCCGCCGCCCCGCTGATGACTCGCCCGGTCGCGGACAGGCCGCGCACCACGCTGCCCTGCGCGTCGCCGGTGGCGAGCCAGTCCTCCCGGACCCGCGAGAGCAGGAACACCTCGTAGTCCATCGACAGTCCGAAGAGGACGGTGAAGAGCAGGATCGGCACCCAGCTGGAGATCGGCACCCCGTGCGGCAGCCCGACCGCGCGGGCGCCCGCGTCGGTCTGGAAGACCGCCGTCATCACGCCGTACGCCGCCGCGACCGACAGCAGGTTCATCACCGCGGCCTTCAAAGCCACCACCGGTGCGCGGAAAAGCACGGTCAGCAGCAGCAGCGACAGCGCCACCACGAACGCCACGACGATCCACAGCCGCTCGGCGAGCCGGTCGGAGATGTCGGCGAACACCGCCACCAAACCGGTGACGAGTACCCCGTCGGGCAGCACGTCGGCGCGCAGGTGGTCCAGCAGCCGCGTCGTCTCCTCGTCCTGCGGCCCGGTCTTCGGCTCCACCATGATGACGGCAGCGGTGCCGTTGACCGCCGGCGGGGCGACCGCGGCCACGCCGGGCTCGGCGCGCAGCCGCGCCACCAGCCCGTCCACATCGGACACCTTCGCGGTGTCGACGGCGAGCAGCAGCGGGCCGTTCGCGCCGGGGCCGAACTCGGCCGAGACGAGGTCGTACGCCTTGCGCGTGGTGTTGGACGTCGGCTGGCTGCCGGCGTCCTGCGGCCAGGTCCGCATGCCCAGCATCGGCGCGGCCAGCGCGGCGAGCACGACCAGCGACGCGAGCGCGGCGAGGATCGGCCGGCGCCCGACGCCGGCGGCCCAGCGCGCGGTCAGGCCCGGGTGCGCGGCAGCGGCAGCGCCGGTGGCCTTCGCGGTACCGCGGCGGACCGCGCGCGGGAGCACGCGGCGCCCGGCGAGGCCGCACAGCGCCGGCACGAGGGTGAGCGCGGCGGCCATGACCGCGGCCACGGCGGCGAAGGTGGCGTAGCCGAACGAGGAGTACACCGGCAGCGTCGACAGCTTCAGGCCGAACAGCGCGACGAGGACGGTCAGGCCGGCGACGACGACCGAGGCCCCGGCGGTGGCGTTGGCCCGGGCCGCCGCCTCGCGCACGGACAGGCCGGCGCGCAGGCCCTCGACGTGCCGGGCGACGAGCAGCAGGGCGTAGTCGATGCCGACGCCGAGCCCGACCATGGTGGCGATGGTGGGTGCGGTACCGCTGATGTCGGTGACCTTCTCCAGCAGCGCGACGACCGCGGTCGCCACGCCGAGGCCGGCGATCGCGACGACGAGCGGCAGGCCGGCCGCGACGACCGAGCCCAGCGCGAACACCAGGATCAGCAGCGCGGCGACGATGCCGACCCCCTCGGCCGTGCCGCTCGGCGCGGAGATGTTCTCGGCGACCTCCCCGCCGAACTCGACCTGGACGCCCTCGCGGGTCAGCGGCACGGCGGCGGCGCGCAGCGCGTCCGTGCCCTCGGTGCCGCGGAAATCGGTGACCGGGATGTCGTACTGCACGCCGATGAGCGCGGTGTCCCCGTCGGCCGACAGGCGCGGCGGCGTGACGACGCTCGCGCCCGGCATCTTGGCGAGGCGCCCGCGCAGCGCCTCCAACGCGGCCGGGTCGAGCGCCCGGTCGGCATGCACCACGACCCGCGCGTCCGCGCCGGACATCTGCGGGAAGTGCGCGCGCAGGAACTCGATGCCGGCCTGCGACTGCGTGCCGGGGACGTTGTAGTCGTCGTGCGGCGTGCCGCCGAACCCGAGCGACAGGGTGGTGAACGCCACGAGCGCGATCAGCCACGCGCCGATCGTGCGCCACGGGTGTGCGGCGGCCGCTGCACCGAGCCGGCCGAGGAACTTGGACATGACAGCCTCCTGATGACTTCTGCCGCCAGGTTCCGCCACGCCACTTTCAGACGACTTGGAACTCACTACTGCGGGCCCGCGGAGGCCCTGGCTACCGCATCGGATGCGTCGCGGGATCAGCCTGCCACGGTGAGCCGATGCGCCGGCCGACGTCCACAGCCGCCTGCTGATGGCGGGCCGCGAGCTGATCCCGGCCTGCGTGCCGCGCCACGCGGGCCAGGAGAGCGTCGTACGAGCCCCAGCATGCGGTTGCGGTTCCGACGACGATCTGGCGAGACTCGTACGGCAACAGGGACTGGTATGCCGCGTCGAGGTCCCCGTCGAGGGCGAGGGTCAGTTCCGCGCGCGCGGCGGCGAGGGCGTCCGTCGTCCAGTCGCTGGGTTCGGCGGGAGCCCACCGGCGGACCAGCCGTGCCGCCTCGGCGGTGTCGCCGATCTCCGCCGCGGCGAGGATGGCAATCGTCTGTACCAGCGGGATCTGCAGGTCTGCCGTGTCGACCAGCAGATCCAGCACGTCCGCGAGGCGCCGATCGCGACGACGGAAGGTGAACTGGTGCAGCGCGTAGCAGCACTGGGCTCCCCAGAGGCTGGTGGCCCGGTACAGCTCGCAGGCCTCCGTGCTGAGTTCCTCAGCACGGTCCCACTCGCCGCGCAGCATGGCCAGCCCGGTTTGCTGGAAGAGCAGATGCGGGCGGACCTCGGGACCGGTGAGGCCGTCGGCGAGGCGCGCCGCGGCGGCGAGGTCGGTCTCGAACCCTGGGGCGTCGCCCAGGTGCAGGCGAAGCGGACCGCGGTGGAGGCGGGCGAGGAACTCGGTCCGGGCCGGCAGCCCATGGCCGGCGAGCGCCAACGCCTCGTCCGCGGCGGCCAGTCGCCGCCGCACGCCGTCCGACGACCCCCAGGCCACCAGGCCGTAGTTGTTGAGCGTGCGGCCGAGCAGGGCCGGGTCGCGCAGTTGGCGGGCCAGTGCCACGCCTTGGTCGGCGTAGCGGATCCCGTCGTCCCGCCGGACCGGATGGTAGGCGAGTTCGACGCCGAGTGTCCCGAGCAGTTCCGCACGCAGCCGGGGGTCGTCCTCGACCTCAGCGGCCAGGTCTTCGAGCAGGGCCACCAGCGACTCGTCGACCATCCCGTAGGAGCGCCAGTTCCACAGCGTGACGCCGCCCCAGACAGACGCGGCGGCGGCAAGCCGGGCACGGTCGCCCAGACGGCGGGCGATGTCGATCGCCTCGGCGATCACTTCCTGGGTCAGGTGGGGGTGACCGCTTCGCAGCAGGTCGTTGCCGAGCGCGACGAGCAGTTCGTGCCGCCGGCGGGCGCCGTCGTCGTCGGTCGCGTCCAGCAGGGCGAGGGCCCGGCGGGTGTGCGCCGCCGCCTCGTCGTGCGCCAGCCGGTCCCGTGCGGCGGAGGCGGCGTCGATGGCGTACCCGATCGCGGGCTCGGCGCCGGTGACCGGTACAGCCTGGAAGAAGTGGTGTGCGAGGCGTTCGACGTCGAGCCGCCCGGCCCGGCCACGCGTTTCGAGCGCCAGCCCGGCCTGCCGGTGCAGCCGGGCGCGCTGCACGCGGGACAACCCGGCGATCAGCGTCTCCTGGACGAGCGCGTGGCTGAACCGCCATACCCAGCGGTCGTCGTCCTCGCTGATCACCTGGCTGATCACGGCCGGCTCGAGCACGGTGATCACGCGCTCCGCGTCGAGGCTCGCGGCGGCCTGGATCAGGTCCAGCGGAAAGTCACGCCCGATGACGGCGGCGAGCGCCAGCAGGCTGCGCGTGTCGTCGGGTAATCGCGCCAGCCGGCGGTCCAGCACGTCGCGTACCGATGGTGGGATCTGGCGTGCGGACGAGACCCTGCTCTGCTCGCTGCTGAGCAGCCGGGCCAGCTCCACCACGAAGAACGGGTTGCCCTCGGTGCGCGCATGGATCTCCGAGGCGAGCTGGTGGCCGTCCAGAGCGCCGAGACCGGCAAGCAGTTGGCGGACGTCTCCCTCGCCGAGCCCGGACAGCACGATGCGGGTGGTGCGTCGCTCCCGAGCCAACGCCGCCAGCTCATCCGTCGTCGTCCGCGGAAGATCTTCGCCGATCGTCCGTGCGGTCGCCACGGTCACGAGGCGGACGTCATCGAGGTGGCGTGCCAGCAGCACGAGCAGGTGCAGCGAGATGACGTCGGCCGCCTGGACGTCGTCGAGCACCAGCATGACCGGTTGTGCCGCCGCCGCCTGGGCCAGGCGCGTGCGAAGCTGCTCGAACAGGGCGAAACGCTGCCGGTCGGGGTCGCCCGCGGGGTCGGGAAGCAGTCCCGCCGGCTCGACCTCGCCGGACCGTTCGAGCTGGCGGAGGATCTGCAGCCAGGGCCACAACGCCGGCGCGCCGGTGTCGTCGGCACAACGGCCCCACGCGACACGCCAGCCCTGCGCGAGCGCCATCTCGGCCGCTTCCTCGGCCAGCCGGGTCTTGCCGATGCCGGCCTCCCCTTCCAGGACCAGCACGCTGCCTCGGCCATTGACCGCATCGCTCAGCGCCGTGCGGAGCCGGGCCCGTTCGCCACGCCGCCCGACCAGGCCGGTCCCGGGGACCTCCGGCGATGGGGCCTCCTGGGCCGGCTCCGCCGGCGACGACAAACCCGGCGATGTACCCGTTATGACCGCAACGGCGGGCGCCGCGGGCCTCGACGGGGACAACGCCAGATCCTGGCGCAGCACCGCCTGCTCGACCTCGCGCAGCTCCGGGCCCGGTTCCAGCCCGAGCTCGCTGCGCAGCATCGCGGCGCAGCGGCGCACGGCATCGAGTGCGTCGGCCTGCCGACCGGCCTGGTAGAGGGCGGTGGCGAGACGGACCCACAGCCGCTCCCGCAGCGGTTGCTCCACCACCAACCGATCGAGCAGGACGACCGCCGTCTCGGCCCGGCCCAGGGCGAGCAGCGTCTCGCCGTAGCGCTCCCGGGCGGTGAGATACAGCTCTTGCAGGCGCATCCGCTCGGCCGCGATGGCCGGCTCATCCACCAGGTCGGCGAGTGGCTCCCCCCGCCACAGCGCCAGCCCCTCCCGCAGCAGAGCCTCGGCCGCCTGCGGGTCGCCGTCGTGCAGGGTCTTTCCGCCGTCGGCGATGAGGCGCGAGAAGCGCAGGAGGTCGAGGTCGTCCTCGCAGGCCCGGATCAGGTAGCCGGGCGGGCGGGTCAGGAGCCGTTCGGCGGGCTGCCGCGGGCCCCGGCTGGGTTCGAGGATCCTTCGGAGCTGAGAGATGTACGACTGGAGGTTGCCGGTCGCGGAGGCGGGCGGTTCGTCGCCCCACAACTGGTCGATCAGCCGGTCGAGCGGTACCACCCGGTTCGCGTCGAGGAGCAGCAGGCTCAGGACCGCGCGCAGCTTCGGCCCGCCGAGGTCGACGATCTGGCCGTCGCCTCCAACGAGCTCCATCGGACCGAGTACGCGGAACTGCACGGAGCCGATCTTAGTGTCCACGCGGTCACAACACGAGATCGGCGAAGCCGTCGCCGACGACAAAGCCGCTGTTCATCAGCCATCCGACGGCCTCCACCGGGGCCACCCGCAGGCGCCGGGCACCGGCCGCGCGAGCCTCGGCGGCGACCTCGCGCAGCAGCCGTCGCCCCAGGCCACGGCCACGGACTGATGCGCGGACCTCGATGCGCACCAGCCGGGCCACCGGTGCGCCCGGCCGCGCCGCGAGCAGCGCCTCGGCCACCGGTGCCGCTGTCGGATCACCGACGTCCTCGAGGCAGATCCGCAGCCGGCCCGGCTGCCCTCCCGGGTGCCGTCGCGTGATCAACACTGGCGCGTCATCCTGATGGTCGGGCATGAGCCTCATGTTCGACCCCGTCACTTGCGTCGCACTACATGCCACATGCGACGCGTTGGAGTAACGCCTGGAGCGGTTCTGCAGCGGGCGATGTACCCCGTCCGAACCGGATCGCAACCGCGGCCGGGCACCGTCGAGGCATCGGAAGACCCCGCCACGACGCCAAGATTGGAATCAAGTTGCTGAACACCGACGAACCCCGGGCCGACGACCTGACCTCGCTGCGGTCGCAGGTCCGCGGACCCGTGTACACGCCGGGCGACTCCGAGCTGCCCGCCGAGATCGCGACCTTCAACACCGCCGTCGCGCACCACCCGGCGGTCGTGGTCGGCGCCACCGGCGCGGACGACATCGCCGCCGCCGTCCGGTGGGCCGCGGCACGCCAGCTTCCGGTCGCCGTCCAGGCGACCGGTCACGGCGCCGTCGTGCCCGTCGAGGACGCCATGCTCATCACCACCCACCGCATGCGACAGGTCACCGTGGACCCGCAGCAGCGGACCGCGTACATCGAGGCCGGTGCCCGATGGCGGGCGGTGATCGAAGCCGCCGCCAAGTACGGGCTGGCGCCGCTGAGCGGATCGTCGAGCTCGGTCGGCGCCGTCGGCTACACGCTCGGCGGCGGCGTCGGCCTGCTGGGCCGCGAGTACGGCTTCGCCGCCGACCACGTGCTCTCGGTCGACCTGGTGACCGCCGACGGTCAGCCGCGCCACGTCACGGCCGACACGGACCCGGAGCTGTTCTGGGCGCTGCGAGGCGGCAAGGGCAACTTCGGCATCGCCACCGCGATGCGGGTGCGGCTGTTCCCGGTTGCGGCGCTCTACGCCGGCGGCATCTTCTTCGCCGCGAGCTCCGCCGCCGACGTGCTGCACGCCTACCGCGGCTGGGCGTCCACGCTGCCCGAGAACGCCAGCACCTCGGTCGCACTGCTGCGGATGCCGCCGTTGGAGCAGCTGCCGGAGCCGCTGCGTGGCAAGTTCGTCGTACACCTGCGGTTCTCCTACCACGGCCCGGCGGCCGAGGGCGAGGACCTGCTCGCCCCGATGCGGTCGGCGGGGGCTGTCGTGCTCGAACATGTCGGCGAGCTGCCGTACGAGGCGACGGACATGGTCCACCAGGACCCGACGGATCCGATGCCGGTGTGGGAGCGCGGCGGTCTGCTGCACTCCATCGAGGCGGACACCGTGGACACGCTGCTGAAGGTCGCCGGTCCCGAGGTCGAGGTGCCACTCATCATGGTCGAGATCCGGCTGCTGGGAGGCGCGTTGTCCCGCCCCGCCTCACCGCCCAACGCGGTTGCCGGCCGGGAGGGCGCCTACAGCGTGTACGTCATCGCTCCGAGCCCGCCGCCGCTCAAGGAGATCGTCCCGGCCGTCGGCGGCGCCGTCCTCGAGGCCCTCGGGCCCTGGCTGATGGGCACCTCGTTGCTCAACTTCCTCGGGGCCGCCGCCACGCCGCAGCAGGTCACGGCGGCCTGGACGCCGGACATCCGCACACGGCTGCGCGCGGTCAAGAACTCCGTCGACCCGGGAAACCTGTTCCGGTTCGGACACGCCATCGGGAACTGAGCACCACACGGCCGGGGCCGTGGGCGCCGGGGCAGCCGGCGCCCACGACGGCCCTGCCAGTGGAACCAGGCCATGCGTCCACTACGGAGAGGCCTCCTCGGCCTGCCGGCACAGCGAGATCAGCGCGTCGCGGTAGGCGTGATCGGCGCTCGGCGACTCGTCGCGCACCTGGGCGCCGTGCTGCCACCACTGCAGCAGCCCGCGTCCCATCTCCTGGCCGGCGCGCGTGTGCACACACAACGCGTAATCCGGGACCTCGACCACCAGGTTTCCGGCCTCGACCATCGTGCGCACGTAGTCAGCGTGCTCGGAGCTGGTGCGGTCCTTCGCCGCGGTGGCCAGGTAGCGCACCGCGTGCACGACCTGCATCCAGTCGGTCCCGCCGCTGGCGTCATAGTCGGCCCGCAGCTCCCGCAGCAGCACCGGCGCGAGGGGCGCTCCCATGCCGACGTCCTCCACGGCGATCAACCGCAGCCGTCGCCACAGGTGCCCGGCAACCTCCGGGGAGGTGCTGTGCATCTCGTACGCCGCCAGGACCGCGTTGTCCACGTTGCTGCGGCGGATCTCCTTCTGCAGCACCGAGACCAGCTGATCCACCGGGATCCCGCGCGGGCTTGTGATCCGCGTATACGGATCCTGGGTGTGCGGGGGCGGACCCATCCGAGGCGACCGGGGCTGGGTATCAGACGAGGACATGGCGTGCTCCTTCTTCCGGGTGGTCGGGCGCGTCCGAATCCGGAAGGGGCCTCGCTGACATCGAGCATGCCACGGCTCCGGCCCGTGGCGCCACCCCCAACTCCTGCCTCAACTCCTGCGCGAGACGGCAAGTGTGACCGCCGACATATTTCACTACTGAATCGGTAGGAATATGGTTCGGTCATGACGGCTCGTCCACCCCGCACGCTCGCCACCGTGACCGGCGCGGGCGGTTTTCCCGGCCCCTACGAGCTGGCCCTGGATCCCACGAAGTCCACGGTGGACACCGCACGAAAGGTGGCCGAGCTGGCCGAGGCGGCCCGCATCGACGCGCTGTTCGTGCCCGACCTGCTGACATTCGGCGCGCAGGGCACCATCGGAGCGCAGGAGCCCCTCGTCTACGTCTCGGCGCTGAGCCAGGTGACGTCCCGGATCGGGCTCATCGCCACGGTATCGACCACGTTCCACCACCCGTACAACCTGGCTCGGCTCTTCGGCACGCTCGACCATGTGAGCAACGGCCGGGCGGCGTGGAACCTGGTCACCTCGGCGATCGGCGAGGAGAACTTCGGCCCGGACGGCCTGCCGAGCCCGGAGGAGCGCTACGCGCGGGCCGCCGAGACGCTCGACGTGGTCAACGCGCTCTGGGACAGCTGGCGTCCGGGCGCGCTGCGGATCGGCCCGGACGGCCGGGCCATCCTCGACCGGGACCGCATCCGGCCGATCGACCACGCCGGCAAGTACTTCAGCGTCGCCGGCCCGCTGAACATCCCGCCGCTGCCGCAGGGCCGGCCGGTGCTCGTGCAGGCCGGGCAGTCGGCGGCCGGCATCGAGCTGGGCGCCCGCTACGCCGAGGTCGTGTTCACCGCCCTGTCGACGATGGACATCGCGCGGGAGTACACCGATCGGGTCCGCGCACGGGCGGCGCGGCTCGGCCGGCCGCCCGGCCTGCCCCTCGTCTTCAGCTCGTTCCACGCCACGTTCGGCGCGACCGAGGCCGAGGCCCGCCGGCTCGTCCGCGAGCGACACGAGGCGATCGACTTCGAGGCCGGCCGGGCGCTGCTCGCCGACATGCTCGGCGGCGGTGTCGACCTCTCGGAGGCCAGGCTGGACGCGCCGCTGCCGGAGAGCCTCCTGCCGGACGTGGCGGCCGTGCACCGCCGCCGCGGACGGGTCGAGATCTTCAGCGACTACGCGCGCCGCGGGCACACGCTGCGCGAGCTCATCATCGCCGCGCAGGACACCGGGCACTGGAGCGTCGCCGGAACGCCGGAGCAGCTCGCCGACGCCGTCGAGGAGCGGTTCCGGGCCGGCGTGCTGGACGTGCTCTCGGTCGGCGGCCTGGACGACCCGCGCCAGCACGACTTCGTCGTCAACGGGCTGCTG
The DNA here is from genome assembly GCF_040300025.1 of Dactylosporangium sp. NPDC000555. Taxonomy (NCBI): domain Bacteria; kingdom Bacillati; phylum Actinomycetota; class Actinomycetes; order Micromonosporales; family Micromonosporaceae; genus Dactylosporangium; species Dactylosporangium sp. NPDC000555. The sequence goes on from NZ_JBEPDB010000043.1 coordinate 56,275, forward strand.
CACGAGCTGCGCAAGCGCGGGATCGTCAAGGACGACTATCTGGGCGCGACCCTGCGCGACAACCTCGGCCTCGCCAGTCCCACCGACCGGGAGGAAACGGAACCGACGGGCGTCACCGGCGCCGGCGCCGTTCCCGCTCCAGCAACGCCAGCTGCCACGCGAGCGTAAGCCCGGACAGCACCCAGAACGTCGGTTCCGAGCGCAGCACCAGCGCCACCAGGGCGCCGGCGAAGAGCACGGCCACGACCGCCATCACGCCCGCCCGTCCAGCCGCTCCTTGGTGATCGACCACAGCCGCGCCGCCGCGCCGGCGTCGAAGTCGGGGCCGTCCACGGCGATCCGCCGGCCCTCGACGATCGCGCTGAGCGCCTCGCCGGGCGGGTCGTCGATCGCGGCGAGAATCGGAGGAAGCGCGGCTGACGGTGGCTTGGCGGTGGCCCGTATCGCCTCGACGTGGGCCCGCGTCGCCGGGTCATACGTGCCGGAGAACCCGGTGGCGGTGGCGCCGGGGTGGACCAGGACGTAGCGGATGCCCGGGTACCGCTGGACGAACGCGACGCCGAGCAGGTCGTTGAGCTTGCCGCCCTGGCCCAGCGCCGCGCCGCCGTGGTAGTCGCGGCGCAGCTCGAGATCGTGCCAGCGCACGAGGTGCAGTCCGCCTCCCGGGCCGGCGACGTTCACCACAACCGGCCGGGGCGCTCGCGCCATTGCCGGGGCGAGGCCGTGCCCGAGCAGGTAGCGGCTCAGGTACAACAGGGCGAAGTTCTCCTCGATCCCTTCGGCCGTCTCGGTGCGTTCGCTGCGGTAGTGCCGCGCGCAGAGCACGAGAGCGTCCACCACGGGATTGCCTGCGGCGACCGCGTCGACGGCCTTCATCGTCTCGCCGACCAGACTCAGGTCCGCGGTGACGAACTCGACCCGCCCGCCGAACAGCTCGTGGCCCTTGGCCGGGTCGCGGCCGATCACCACGACGCGGTCGCCGCGGCCCAGGCGCTCCTCCACGAGCGCCCGGCCGATGCCGTCGGTGCCGCCGGCCACGACGACGGTCTTCATCCGCCCCACCACCGCCTCAGCTGTCGAGCAGGAAGCGCGTCAGGACCCGGGTGCCGAACTCGAGGCCCTCGACGGGGACCCGCTCGTCGGGGCCGTGGAAGAGCGCCGTGAAGTCCAGTTCCGGGGGCAGTCGCAGCGGCGCGAACCCGAAGTTGCGGATGCCGAGCCGCTGGAAGGACTTCGCATCGGTACCCGCGGAGAGCATGTACGGCAGGACGTGCGCACCCGGGTCCTCGGCCGAGATCGCCGCCGTCATGGCATCCACCAGGTGGCCGTCGAAGGTCGTCTCGACCGGCGGAAGAAGGTCCCATTCCCGCTCGACGTCGGGTCCGAGCAGCTCGGCCAGCGTCCGTTCGAAGGCCTCCTCGTGACCGGGCAGCATGCGCCCGTCCACGGTGGCCTCGGCCAGCGACGGCACCACGTTGGACTTGTAGCCCGCGTTGAACATCGTCACGTTGGCGGTGTTGCGCAGCGTGGCGCCGATCATCCGCGCCATCGATCCGAGCCGGGCGACCGCCGCCTCGGGGTCGTCCTCGTCGAACGGCACGCCGGCCAGCTCGCTGACGCCCTGCAGGAACTCCCGGACCGGGCCGGTCAGGACGATCGGGAACCGGTGGGCGTCGAGCCGGGCGATCGCGGCGGCCAGCTTGGTCACGGCGTTATCGGTGTGCACCATCGAGCCGTGGCCGGCGGTCCCGCGGACCTTGAGCCGCAGCCACATGAGGCCCTTCTGCGCGGTCTCGACGAGGTACACGCGGACGCCGTCGCGGACGGTCAGCGAGAACCCTCCGACCTCGCTGACCGCCTCGGTGACGCCCTCGAAGAGCTCCCGGCGATGGTCCACGAGCCAGCGGGCTCCCTTGAAGCCTCCGGCCTCCTCGTCGGCGAGAAACGCGAAGACGATGTCACGCGGCGGAACGATCCCGTCCCGCTTGAACTGCCGGGCCACGGCGAGGCTCATGCCGACCATGTGCTTCATGTCGATCGCGCCGCGGCCCCACACGTATCCGTCGCGAACCTCACCGGAGAAGGGGTGCACCGTCCACTCGGACGGGTCGGCCGGCACGACGTCGAGGTGGCCGTGGACCAGCAGCGCGCCGCGGCCCGGATCGGCGCCCGGCAGGCGCACGACGACGTTGCCCCGGCCCTTTCCACCCGACTCGACGTAGACCGGTTCGTAGCCAGCATCGGTGAGCTTCTCCGCGACGTACTCGGCGGCGACGCGCTCACCGACCAGCGTCGCCGGGTCTCCGGTGTTCGTCGTGTCGATCCGGATCAGGTCACTCACGAGGCTGGTTACCTCGTCCACCGCGGAGGTCGTACGCCCGGCCAAAGTCACCGATCCACCCTATCGGACAAGTAGGATTTGGTCCATCACCGGCAGCGGGCGTGGCTACCGGCGCGCGCGGCGACTCCACAGAGAGGGAAGCCGGTGGATTTTATTTCCTATTATCCAGATGGGAAACACCGGTTAACAGGAGCTTCATAGCGTCGCGCCATGCCCCGAACCACACCGCGCGGACCGGTCGCCGCCGCAGCGCTCACCACGCTGCTGAGCCTGGCCGCCTGCACCACGGACACCTCCGACGCCCACTCCGCCGCCGACGGGCGGACCATCACGATCGGCACCACCGACCAGGTTTCCAGCCTCGACCCTGCCGGCGCCTGGGACGCGGGCTCCGGCACCATCGAGACCGAGGTGTACGCGACGCTGCTCAGCGCGCACAACGGGTCGACCGACGCCAAGCCGGACCTCGCCGCATCGATCACGCTCAGCGGGCCGACGAAGTACACCGTGCGGCTCAAGCCCGGCCTGAAGTTCGCCAACGGCCACGACCTCACCTCCTCCGACGTCAAGTTCAGCTTCGACCGGCAGCTGAAGATCGCCGACAAGAACGGCCCGTCGTCGCTGCTGTACAACCTCGAGTCGGTGGCCGCGCCCGCGCCGGACACGGTCGAGTTCACGCTCAAGTCGCCCAACGACACCCTCTTCCCGCAGATCCTCACCACCGCCGCCGGACTCGTGGCCGACGAGGAGGTCTTCCCCGCCGACAAGATCCTGGACGACGAGGCGATCATCGCGGCCAAGCCTTGGTCGGGCCCGTACGTCATCGACAGCTACGCCAAGAACTCCGTCGTGTCGTTCAGCGTCAACCCCGCCTACGGCGGCGGCCTCGGCGCGCCCAAGAACACGGGCGTGGTGCTCAAGTACTACACCGCCGCGAGCAACCTCAAGCTCGACATCCAGCGCGGCGACATCGACGTCGTCTACCGCACCCTGACCATCCCCGACCTGCAGGACCTCGGCACCAAGCCCGAAGTCGTGGTGCACACCGGCTCGGGCAACGGCATCCGCTTCATCGTGTTCGACCTCAAGACGCAGCCGTTCGGCTCGGCGACCGCGCAGGCCGACCCGGCCAAGGCCCTCGCCGTGCGCCAAGCGGCGGCGTCGCTGATCGACCGCGCGCAGCTCGCCGACCAGGTCTACAAGGGCACGTTCCAGCCGTTGTACTCCTACGTGCCGCAGGGCATCACCGGCGCCACCGAGTCCCTCAAGCCGCTGTACGGCGACCAGCGCGGCGGCCCGGACAAGGCCGCGGCGGCGCGGCTGCTGAGCACGGCCGGGGTGTCCACACCGGTGGCGCTGAACCTGCAGTACAACACCGACCACTACGGCTCCTCGTCGGAGGACGAGTATGCGCTGATCAAGACCCAGCTCGAGGCGAGCGGGCTGTTCAAGGTCACGCTGCAGTCGACCGAGTGGTCGCAGTACGGCAAGCAGCGGGTCGCCGATCAGTACCCCGCCTATCAGCTCGGCTGGTACGCGGACTACCTCGACGCCGACAACTACCTGGGCTCGTTCTTCGCGGACGGCAACTGGGTCAACAACGGCTACGACGACGCGGCCGTCAAGGCGCTCATCAAGCAGGAGCAGACCGAGACGGACCCGGGCCGGCGCACGGAGACGCTGCGGCAGATCCAGGACGCCGTCGCGAAGGCCGTGCCGATCGTCCCGCTGTTGCAGGGATCGACCGCGATCGTGACCCGCGCGAAGATCGACGGCGTGCCGCAGCGGCTCGACAGTGCGTACCAGTTCCGCTGGGCCGAGCTTGCGAAGCGCTGACCTGCGGCGGCCGGTGCCGGGACTGGCCCGCTACCTGACGGTTCGGTTTCTGCTCATCTTCCCGACCGTCTTCGCCCTGGTGACCGCGGTGTTCTTCCTCATGCGGCTCACCGGGGACCCGGTCACCAACGCCCTCGGCGACCGGCTGACGCCCGAGCAACTGCGGCAGCGACTGCACCAGGCCGGCTACGACCGGCCGCTGCTGGTGCAGTACCTCGAGTTCCTCAAGGGCGTGGCGACCGGCGACCTGGGCCGCACGGCGACGGACAACCGCTCGATCGCCGACCTGCTCGGCAGCTACGGCACGGCGACGCTGGAGCTGGCGGTGTACGCGCTCGTGATCGCGCTGATCGTCGGGCTGCCGCTCGGCCGGCTCGCGGCCTACTACCGCGACCGCGCGCCGGACGTCGTCCTGCGGCTCTTCGCGATCCTCGCGTACGCGACCCCGGTCTTCTTCGTCGGGCTGCTGCTGAAGCTGGTCTTCTCCGTGTGGCTGGACTGGTTCCCGGTCGCCGGCCGGGCCAGCACCGGCGTGCAGCTGCAACTCGCCCACCGCTCCAGCGTGACCGGCATCTTCCTGCTGGACGCGCTGCGCAGTGGCGACGGCGCCGCGGTGCTCGACGTGCTGCACCACGCGGTGCTGCCCAGCGTCGCGCTCGGCCTGCTTGTGGCCGGGATCTTCCTCCGCCTGGTGCGCACCAACCTCATCGGGACGCTGTCCGCCGGGTACGTCACGGCGGCGCGTTCCCGCGGGGTCCCGGAGCGCCGCCTGCGCGACCGGCACGCCACCCGCCCGGCACTCGTGCCGGTCATCACGCTGCTCGGCCTGCAGGTCGCCGGGCTGCTGGGCGGGGCGGTGCTGACCGAGACGACGTTCGAGTGGAAGGGTCTGGGCTTCGAGCTGGCGCACTACCTGACCGCCCGGGACTTCGTCGCCGTGCAGGCGCTCGTCGCCGTGTTCGCCGTCGTGGTCGCGGTGACGAACTTCCTCGTCGACGCCGTCGCGGCGCTCGTCGACCCCAGAGTGCGGTACTGACATGGCCATCCGAATCCTGCGCGACAGCGCCGGCGCGCAGCGCGCGATGGTGCTCGCCGGCGCCGCGCTCGTCGGCGTGTTCGTGCTGGCCGCGCTGCTGGCACCGGTCCTGGCCCCGCACGGCTACGCCCAGCTGCAGGACGGGGGCGCGCTCTTCGGCTCCCAGCAGCGGCCCGGCGGCGGCCACCCGCTCGGGACCACGGTCACCGGCTACGACGTGCTCTCCCGCACGCTGTGGGGTACCCGGACCGCGCTGCTGGTCATCCTGCTGGCGGTGACGCTGTCGCTGGCCGGCGGCGTGCTGCTCGGGCTGGTCGCCGGCTACGTCGGCGGCCGGCTCGACCGGGTCCTGGTCGGGGTGGCCGACGCCATGTACGCATTCCCGTCGCTGCTGCTGGCCATCCTGGTCGCGATCGTGGTCAGCCAGGGCCGCTCGAGCCTGACCGGCGGGCTGGCCGCGGCCGCGGTGTCGGTGACCGCCGTCTTCGTGCCCCAATACCTGCGGGTCGTGCGAGCCGAGGTGGTCCGGGTCAAGGCTGAGGCGTTCGTCGACGCCGCCCGGGTCATCGGGGCCGGCCACGGCCGCATCATGTTCCGCCACGTGCTGCGCAACTCGGTACGCAGCCTGCCGGTCGTGGTCACCGTCAACGCGTCGGAGGCGATCCTCACCCTGGCCGGGCTCGGCTTCCTCGGCTTCGGTATCGAGCCCAACTCGGCCGCGGAGTGGGGCTACGACCTGAACAAGGCGGTGCCGGACGTGACCGCCGGGATCTGGTGGACGGCCGTGCCGCCGGGGATCGCCATCGTGCTGACGGTCCTGGGCATCACCCTGATCGGCGAGAGTCTCAACGATCTCACCGACCCGCGACTGCGGCGGCGGGCGGCATGAGCGGCACGGAGCTCAGCGGAGATCACGGCATGAGCGGCACGGAGCTCGTGCGGATCGAGGATCTGCGCGTCCGGTTCGCGGTCGACGGCGGTCACGTGACCGCGGTCGACGGGCTGGACCTCGCCGTCGCCCCCGGCGAGATCGTCGCTCTGGTCGGTGAGAGCGGCAGCGGCAAGACCGCCACCGCCAACGCCGTACTCGGCCTGCTGCCGCGCTCGGCGACGGTCACCGGCCGGGTGCTGCTGCGGCCGGCGGACGGCTCGGCGCCGCTGGACGTGGTGGGCCTGAACCTCCGGCGGCTGCGCAGGCTGCGCGGCACCGCGGTGGCGATGGTGTTCCAGGAGCCCTCGACGGCGCTGAACCCCGTGTACCCTGTCGGCTGGCAGATCGCCGAGGGGCTGCGCGCCCATGGGGTCGGCGGGCGGGCGGCCCGGCGGGCCCGGGCGGTGGAGCTGCTCGACGCGGTCGGGATCCCGGACCCGCGGCGGCGGGCCGACCACTACCCGTACCAGTTCTCCGGCGGCCAGCAGCAGCGGGTGCTGATCGCGGCGGCGCTGGCCCTCGGCGCCCGGCTGATCGTCGCCGACGAGCCGACCAGCGCGCTCGACGTGACCGTGCAGGCGGAGATCCTCGACCTGCTCCGGCGGTGCCGCGCCGACTTCGGTACCGGCCTCCTGCTCATCACCCATGACATGGGCGTCGTCGCCGACATCGCCGACCGGGTGGCGGTCATGCACCGAGGGCGGATCGTCGAGCAGTCCCCGACGGGCGCGCTCTTCGCCGCCCCGGCCCACGCGTACACCCGGGAACTGCTGGCCGCGATACCGGTGCCCGGCGCGGCAACGGCCCGGACCTCGCCGGCGGCCGACGCCGAGCCGGTCGTGGTGGCCGAGCGGCTGATCGTGGAGTACCCCCGGCGGCTCGGGCGCGGCGGTGCCCGAGCCGTCAACGGGGTGAGCTTCCGGATCGGGGCGGGCGAGGTGCTGGGGCTGGTCGGGGAGAGCGGCTCCGGCAAGACCACCATCGGCCGGGCGATCGCCGGGCTGACCCCGGCCACCGGTGGCACCCTCGACGTCCGCGCGCCCGCCGGGCGCCTCGGATACGTCTTCCAGGACCCCGCGACCAGCTTCAACCCGCTGCTCACCATCGGCGAGAGCGTCGCCGAGCCGCTGCGGGTGCACCGCCGGGACCTCGACCGCGCCGCAGTCCGCGCCCGGGTCGGCGAGCTGCTCGAGCAGGTCGAGCTGCCGGCCGGAAGCGCCGGGCGGTACCCGCACGAACTCAGCGGCGGACAGCGGCAACGGGCCGGCCTGGCCCGCGCGCTCGCGCTGGGCCCGCGGCTGCTCATCGCCGACGAACCGACCTCGGCCCTGGACGTATCCGTTCAGGCCAGAATCCTGGAGCTGCTCATGCGCCTACATCGCGAACTCGGGTTCGCCGCCCTGTTCATCAGCCACGACCTAGCCGTGGTCGAGACCGTCGCCGACCGGGTCATGGTGCTGCAGAACGGCCTGGCTGTCGAGACCGGCGAGACCCGGCAGGTCCTGCACGCACCCGTGCACCCGTACACCCGCCGGCTGATCGCCGCCGCGCCGGTGCCCGACCCGGACCGCCAGGCCGCCCGGCGCGCCGAGGCCGTCCGATGAGCACCGCGGAGCTGAGCGGCGCCTGGTCCGGGTCGATCAGTGCGAAGCCTCACAGAGCCAGACCGGGCGTTGAGACCGCCGGGCTCGTGGAGCGGGTCCTCACCGCGATGCCGGTCATCGACGGGCACAACGACCTGCCGACCGCTCTGCGGGCCCGGGCCGGATACCTCGTCGACGGCCTCGACCGGCTCCGTCCGGATCTGCACACCGACATCCCCCGGCTGCGCGCGGGCCGGGTCGGCGGGCAGTTCTGGTCCGTCTACGTGCCCTCGAACCTGCCCGAGCCGGAGGCCGTGGTGGCCACCCTCGAGCAGATCGACGCCGTGTACCGCCTCGCCGCCGCCTACCCGGACACGTTCGCGGTCGCCTGCACGGCGGCGGAGGTGGAGCGGGTCATCCGCGGCGGGCGGATCGCGTCGCTGATCGGCGTCGAGGGCGGCCACAGTCTCGCGGGCTCGCTCGGCGTGCTGCGCTCCTACGCCCGGCTCGGCGTGCGGTACGTGACGCTGACCCACAACGACAACACCGCCTGGGCCGACTCGGCGACCGACGAGCCCGTGGTCGGCGGGCTCAGCGACGCGGGCCGCGCGATCGTCGCGGAGCTCAACCGGCTCGGCATCCTCGTCGACCTGTCCCACGTCGCCGCGTCCACCCAGCGTGACGCCCTGGCCGTGTCCACCGCACCCGTGATCTTCAGCCACTCCTCCACCCGCGCGATCAACGACCACCCGCGCAACGTCGGCGACGACGAGCTGCGGCTGCTCAAGGTCAACGGCGGCGTCCTGCAGCTCACGTTCGTGCCGGCGTTCATCTCGGCCGAGGTCGCCGCCTGGACCGCCGAGGCCGGCGCGGAACGGCAACGGCTCGGGTTGCCGGCGGTGCCGTGGACCTGGCCGCGGGCGCCGCGCCCGGGCGAGTCGGGCGCGGACCTCGCCGCGGAGCAGGCCTCGACGGCGCGCGCGGCGCCGGTCGAGGAGGGCTTCGCGCGGTGGCTCGCCGCCCATCCGCGGCCGGAAGTGTCGCTCGCCCAGGTCGCCGACCACGTCGATCACGCCCGCGAGCTCCTCGGCGTGGCGCACCTCGGCCTCGGCGGCGACTACGACGGCGTCGACTGGCTGCCCGCCGAGCTGGCCGACGTCTCCGGCTATCCGCGGCTGCTGGGCGAGCTGGCCGGGCGCGGCTGGAACTCCGCCGAGCTCGAGGCGCTCACCGGCCGCAACATCCTGCGCGTGCTCCGCGACGCGGAGGACGTCGCCGAGACCCCGCTCTGGCCGGCCCTCGGATGACGCCGGGGGGCCGGCCACGGGCGCGGAGGCGCGTGGCCGGCCACGTTCCGGTGTCGGGGTGAGGCGGTCAGATCAGGTCTTCTCGCGGGGCAGGCCCGGCGGGTTCACCAGCGCCTCGGGGACGGCCTCGTTCGACAGGCCCCAGCGCTCCAGGACCTCCGCGTACTTGCCGTCCTTGATGACCGCGTTCAGCGCGGCCGCCACCGGGTCCACCAGGCCGCTGCCCTTCACCGTCATCGCCGCGATGCGGCCGTCGACGCTGGCGCCGCCGCCGGAGTACGTGCCCGCGATCCTCGTCTCGCCGGCCACCGCGACGTGGTAGGCGACCGTCGGGTTCGGGCCGAAGTGGGCGTCCGTGCGGCCCGAGCGCAGCGCCAGCTGGTAGTCCGAGGATTCGAAGTACGAGATGTTCACGGGCTTGCGGCCCGCCTTCTTGTTCTCCTCGTCCCAGGACAGCAGGATCTTCTCCTGGTTGGTTCCGGACCCCACCGACACGTTGAGGCCCGCGATGTCGGCCGGTCCGGAGATCTTCGTGACCTTGCCGTCCTTACGGACCTCCCAGGCCAGCTGGTCGACGCGATAGGTGGCGAAGTCGTAGAGATCCTTGCGGTCCTCGGTGACTGTGATGTTCGAGAAGCCGAGATGGTACTTGCCGGAGCGCACGGAGAGGAACAGGTTCTCCCAGGACGTGTTCTCCAGCCGGAGTTTCAGGCCCAGCACGTCCGCGACCAGCTGGGCGATGTCCGGCTCCGAGCCGATCAGGGTACGGTCGTCGGTGGCCAGGAACTCCAGCGGCGGCGCGCCATCCGGGTTCACGCCGACGACGAACTCGCCCTTCTCGCGAATCGCGGCGGGGACGGTGTTCGCGATGGCGTCGATCTTCGTGGCCCGGACACGGTTCTGGTTCGGGCTCAGGTTGACCCGGAGCTGGCCGGCGCCCGCCGCGCCGCTGGACGGGGCCGAGCCGGCGGCGATATCGCTGGGTGTACCGCAGGCCGTCAGCACCGCGAGGGCAGTGGCCGCGAGCAGCGCGGGTGCCGCGAAGCGGCGAGCTGCCCGGCGGGCGGGGACTGGGAACGGCGACACGAGGGTCCTCCTTCGAGGCTGGTCTCAGAGCACCTTGCTGAGGAAGGCGCGGGTGCGGTCGTGCTGCGGGTGGTTGAGCACCTCGTCCGGCGAGCCCTGCTCGACGATGCGGCCGGCGTCCATGAACACCACGGTGTCGGCGACCTCGCGGGCGAAGCCGATCTCGTGCGTGACGACGATCATCGTGGTCCCGCCTCGGGCGAGGTCGCGCATCGTGTCGAGGACCTCGCCGACCAGTTCCGGGTCGAGGGCGGACGTCGGCTCGTCGAAGAGCACGACCTTCGGGCGCAGGGCGAGGGCACGGGCGATGGCGACGCGCTGCTGCTGGCCGCCGGAGAGCTGCCGAGGGTACACCTGCGCCTTCTGCAGCAGCCCGACGCGCCGCAGCAGCGTCTCCGCCTCGGCGTAGACCTCGCTCCTGGGCCGGCGCTGCGCGGAGATCGGCGCCTCGGCGATATTCTCGATGGCGGTGAGGTGCGCGAACAGGTTGAAGTTCTGGAAGACGAACCCGATCTGGGTGCGCTGCTTGAGGATCTGGCGTTCCTTGAGCTCGTGCAGCCGGTTCCCGGCTCGCCGGTAGCCCATGAGCTGACCGTCGACGCTGACGTATCCGCGGTCGACCCGCTCCAGATGGTTGATGCTGCGCAGCAGCGTGGACTTGCCCGACCCGGAGGGGCCGAGCACGACGGTCACCTCGCCGGCCCGCACCCGCAGGTCGATGCCGCGCAGCACGTGCAGTGCGCCGAAGCTCTTGTGGACGCCGCGGACGTCGACCATCGCCGCGCTCATCGGCGCCATCCGGCGACCCGGGCCGCACCGGCGGCGCGCAGCCGTTGCATCGGCGTCGGCGGGAGCACCCGGGCGCTGCCCTTGGCGTAGTGGCGCTCGACGTAGAACTGCGCGACCGACAGGATCGACGTGATGATCATGTACCAGATGGTCGCCACCAGCAGTAGCGCGATCACCCGGCCGTTGCGGTTGTAGATGACCTGTACCTGGTAGAAGAGCTCGGGCAGCGCCATGATGTACACCACCGAGGTCCCCTTGACCAGCCCGACGATCTCGTTGGCGGCGGTCGGCACGATGGTGCGCATCGCCTGCGGCAGCACGATCCGGCGGATCTGCCGGCCGCGCGGCACCCCCAGCGCGGCGGCCGCCTCGAGCTGGCCCTGGTCGACCGACAGGACGCCGGCCCGCACGATCTCGGCCGCATAGGCACCCTGGTGCAGCGCGAGCCCGAGGCTCGCCGCGGTCAGCGGGCCGATGAGGTCCATGGTGGCGACCTCGACGAATGCCGGGCCGAACGGCACGCCGAAGGACAGGTACCGGTAGAGGATCGCGAGGTTGTACCAGAACAGCAGCTGCAGGATGAGCGGCACCGAGCGGAAGATCCACACGTACGTCCAGGCGACCGACGTCAGCAGCGGCACACCGGACAGCCGCATCAGCGCCAGCACGGTGCCGAGGACGAACCCGAGGACGATGCCGAGCACGGTGAGCTTCAGCGTGAGCCAGACGGCCCGCAGGATGGTCTCGTAGAACAGGTACTCGCCGACGAACTTCCAGTCCCACGCCGGGTTGGTGACGAGAGCATGCCCGGCCATCGCGAGCAGTACCGCGACCGCGAGGGTGGCGAACCAGCGCCAGGGATACCGCGCCGGCACCACCTTGAGCTCCTCGAAGTCCGGATGGTCGGCGACGACATCGACGACCGAACCGGGCGCATGGTCGGCGCTCATCGGGCGCCCGCCGGTCGCACCGCGGCGGCGCCTCCCGGGATGGGGGCGAGGAGCTTCTCGAACGCCAGCTCGTCGTCGTAGGCCGGGTCGGCCTGGTCGGCCAGACGCCGGTAGCCGGTCCGGTGGTACAGCGCGACCGCCTCCGGTTGACGCGGCCCGGTGGTGAGGTAGATCCGCCGGTAGCCGCGCCGGGCGGCCTCGGCCTCGAGCTCGCGCAGCACCGCGGAGGCGAGCCCGGTCCTGCGGTACGGCCGATGGGTCCACACCCGCTTGAACTCCGCGGTGGCGTCGTCGTAGCGGCGGAACGCCCCGCCGGCCACGGCCAGGCCGCGGTCGAGGACGAGCAGGAATGCGCCGCCGGGCGCGACGAACTCGGCCGCGGGGTGCCGGCGCATCTCGTCGTTCGGCCCGTATCGGTCGAGATACTCCTCGTCCAGCTCACGCAGTAGCGGCTCGGCGATCGGGTCGAAGGGGGAACTGTACCGGATCGCGAGGCCGCGGCTGGAAAGAACGTCGGGGACAGCAGTCATGGCGTGGTCCACTCACGTTTCGCCGATGTACCCACACTGGCGGGTTCCCCTAAAATGCTATCGGCTAACTATGGTTTGTGCAAAGACGCCAGTGGATAGCTAAAGGTTTTTCGTGATCATGCCGGCGCCGACCGTGCGGTTGGTGGACTCGTCGATGATGATGAACCCACCCGTGGTCCGGTTGCGCCGATACTCATCCGCCAGCAGCGGCACCGT